>NZ_JAOPHO010000004.1:0-153052 GCF_033141925.1 Peribacillus sp. CSMR9 | reverse complement strand
GAGTCTCGCACTTCCGCTCCAATCAACCTTAAATAGTTTCGTTTTAAAAACAACAATCTTTACGAAAAGAGCCTTTAACAAAGACAAAAAAAGCCCAAGCCATGCCGGCAAGGACTTTCCCGTAAGCATCTTTCAAGCGGAAGATGCTCAGTCATTCAATTGAATTCTTTCAGGGCATGTATAGATATTCAGTGAATCATTACGAATGAACCCGACCGTGGTGATTCCCAATCCTTCAGCTAGCTCCAAAGCCAATTCGGTTGGAGCGGATTTCGAGAGGATCAGTTCACAGCCGATTTTCGCCACTTTCAAGAGAATTTCCGATGAAATCCGGCCGCTGAACACGATGGCTTTCCCTTCTATCGAAATACCATTTTTCAAGCAATGGCCGTATATTTTGTCCAAGGCATTATGCCGTCCGATGTCCATCCTGCTTAATACGAGGCCATCGACATCGCATAAAGCCGCATTGTGGACTCCGCCTGTGTTCTGGAAGGTGACAGCGGAATTTTGTAAATCCTTCATCAAGCGGAAGCAGTCACCGGGAGTCAGTCTCACCGAAACATTATCCATTTTCTTGGCAGTCAATGCATCATTCACAAAGACGAACCCTTGTCTGCTCATTCCGCAGCATGATGTAATATACCGCTTATTTTGAAAGTCCTGGAAGTAGGGATTCACTTTATCTATCTTCACATGAACAAAACCTTCTTTTTCCTGGACCCAAATTTCTTTTATCTCATCATATTTTTTGATGATGCCTTCCGAAGCCAAATAACCAATCACCATATCCTCGATGTATTCAGGAGTACAAACCATCGTGACGAATTCCTGGCCATTTATTTTGACAGTAACGGGATACTCCGTTACGATCGTATCTTCCGTCCGCTCGATGTTGCCTTTGGTTATCCGGATGATCTTCCTCTTCATTTCAATCGCCTTCATGTTCCCACTCCTTTTACTATCCAGGAGCCAATTGACCAATATGTAAGGAACATGGTCAATGCCCGTTGAGTTTGGCCGCTATATCCTTATCAAATACGAATACGGAAATCGCTATGTTCTCTTTAATTTTGATGTCTGAAAACAAATGGACCAGTTTAGCTCCAACCAGTTCTTCCATTCCATCTGGAGGACTCTCCGAATACACATCCTGAACCATTTTGGTTCGTGCTGAATGGACCATGTCCCTTCCTTCCTCCGATCTTGATATGAACATTTCCGTAGGAGTCAAATTCCCATATAACGTAGAAACGGCCATATTTTCCACGAAAACCGTGTGTATCCGTTCTGGTCCTTTACCGAATAGTTCCTTGCGCAGCTTACGAATCATATCATTGAATTCATGGATAACTTTTGACACCGTTACGTCACTCCAATTTAAGAAAATTAAGTTCTCAATTTTCTTATCATAAATCAACGCGAAGAAAAACGAAAGGAATTTGGGAATGATACCCTCCCTCCAGGATTGTTTCTTTTTATAATTAAAGGTATAATATCAATGATGAAAGTTGGGAGCATAATAGTGTACTGTTGTGTCCCTATCTTTTTTAAAATTATCCATTATGGTATGGATTGGTATATTGGCAAGCTTTGCTATTAAACTATTCCACCATGACCTACACCACTGTTTTAGAGCCGAAGGTGTAATCATGGTGGTTTTTTGCGTCTTTTTGGCTATAAAAGGGGGAAATATAATGAGCGATTCAAACATTTCCATCAAAATCAATGGGAAGGATTATACCGCTAATGAAGGAACGACAATACTGGAGGTCATCAATCAAAATGAAATAGCTCATCCACAGATTTGTTATGTTCCCGAAGTGGATCCGATCCAAACATGCGACACATGCATCGTCGAGGTCAATGGGAAACTCGTCAGATCATGTTCGACAAAAGCAATGAGAGGCATGGATATAGCCTTGGACTCAAGCAAGGCAAAAGAAGCCCAAACCGAGGCCATGGACCGGATCCTGGAAAACCATTCTTTATACTGTACTGTATGTGATAATAATAACGGAAATTGCAAACTACATAACACAGCAGAATTAATGGAAATTGAACACCAAAAATATCCTTACACACCGAAAGTGGAATTGGGTGCCGTCGATATGTCCCATCCATTTTACCGTTATGATGCCAATCAATGCATCGCATGCGGGCAATGTGTCGAAGTTTGCCAAAACCTTCAGGTCAATGAGACGCTCTCCATCGACTGGGAAGCAGAACGCCCTCGGGTAATTTGGGATGAAGGAACGGAAATCAATAACTCATCTTGTGTAGGTTGCGGACAGTGTGTAACCATTTGTCCATGTAATGCATTAATGGAAAAATCGATGCTGGGTGAGGCGGGTTTCATGTCTGGTTTAAAAAGCGATATGCTTGAACCAATGATTGACCTTGTCAAAGAAGTGGAACCTGGATACAGCGGGATTTTTGCCATTTCGGAGATTGAAGCGGCAATGCGTGATACACGGACGAAGAAGACAAAAACAGTCTGTACGTTCTGTGGGGTAGGATGCACTTTCGAAGTCTGGACAAAAGGCCGTAAAATCCTTAAAGTCCAACCTACTCATGAAGCACCCGTCAATGCGATATCCACATGTGTCAAAGGGAAATTCGGCTGGGACTTCGTAAACTCGGAAAAACGTTTGACAAAGCCCCTGATTCGGAAAAATGGAAGATTCGTTGAATCAAGCTGGGATGAAGCACTTGATTTGGTTGCATCCAGACTGGGTTCGATCAAACAGCAATACGGCGAAAATTCTGTAGGCTTCATTTCCTCATCCAAGATCACGAATGAAGAAAACTATGTGATTCAAAAACTGGCACGGCAAATGTTCGAAACGAACAATGTCGACAATTGCTCTCGTTACTGTCAATCCCCAGCAACTGACGGACTGTTCCGTACAGTCGGCATGGGCGGTGATGCTGGCACGATTAAAGATATCGCCGCAGCAGGTCTTGTCATCATCGTTGGGGCTAACCCGGCAGAAGGCCATCCCGTACTGGCGACACGCGTTAAACGGGCACACAAGCTTCACGGACAAAAACTGATCGTAGCTGACATCCGCAAAAATGAAATGGCCGAGCGTTCCGACATCCATATCAGTCCAAAACAAGGAACAGACCAGGTTTGGTTGATGGCGGTTACAAAATATATGATCGATCAAGGCTGGCATGATCAAGAATTCATCAATGAAAATGTTAACTTCTTCGACGATTATAAAGAAGTACTTGAAAAATATACCCTGGAATACGCAGAAACACACACAGGTATTTTAAAAGAAACATTGATCCAAATAGCCGAGACAATTCGCGATGCAGACGGAACATGCATTCTCTGGGGAATGGGCGTTACACAAAACACTGGTGCTTCCGACACTTCGGCTGCAATTTCCAACCTGCTATTAGCTACAGGCAACTACCGTCGCCCAGGAGCGGGAGCTTATCCGCTTCGCGGCCATAACAATGTACAGGGCGCTTGCGATATGGGCACTCTTCCAACATGGCTTCCAGGATATCAGCATGTTACCGATGACGTGGCACGTGCTAAATTCGAAAAAGCTTATGGAGTGAAAATTGATGGCAAACCAGGCATGAACAATATTGAAATGCTTAAAGCGATAGAAAAAGGCGATATGAAGGCCATGTATCTTGTAGGTGAAGATATGGCACTTGTCGATGCGGATGCAAACCATGTTGATAAAGTGTTATCCGGGTTGGATTTCTTTGTTGTCCAGGATATTTTCCTTTCAAGGACAGCCCAATATGCTGACGTGGTATTACCCGGAGCTCCATCTCTTGAAAAAGACGGAACGTTCACCAATACAGAGCGCCGTGTACAGCGTTTATATAAAGCCCTTCCCACTATGGGAGATTCTAAAGCGGACTGGGAGATCACTCAAGAAATCGCCAACCGCTTAGGTGCGAATTGGAACTACACCCATCCTAGTGAAATTTATGATGAAATGGCCAGCCTGTCACCGATATTCAGCCAAGCGAATTACGATGTGCTGGAAGGCTGGAACAGCTTCCTATGGGGAAGCCATGATGGATCAAACACGCCGCTTCTTTATGTGGATGGCTTCAACTTCCCTGATAAGAAAGCACGCTTTGCACTGGCTGACTGGGTAGAACCTCATAAATTCCCAGCAGAATATGACCTTCATATCAATAATGGACGCATCCTGGAGCATTTCCATGAAGGAAATATGACGAACAAATCCAATGGAATCCAATCAAAGGTACCTGATATTTTCGTTGAGGTTTCACCAGAACTTGCAAAAGAACGTAAAGTCAGTGATGGCGGACTCGTTCGCTTAGTGTCACCATTCGGGGCCGTTAAATTAAAAGTCGTGATCACAGACCGAGTAAAAAATAATGAGCTATTTTTACCGATGAACTCAGTCGATAAAGATTCAGCCATTAACTTCCTGACTGGTCCTATCTATGATCAACGCACAAGCACACCCGCTTACAAACAGACGATGGTCCGCATGGAAGTATTAAATGCAAGCGGAGACATCCCATTACCGGGCACCAATCCGCGAAATAAAAAACGTCACCCTCAAAATGGTGTCGAGGTTGAACGTAAGTGGGCCCGTCCAGGCTATGTTCACTTAACGGATAAATAAACAAGGAGGGCGATGATCATGGCAGCTCCAATTACGGAAATCCATAATCCCATTACTGAGGAAGAAAAAAAGCTACAAAAATTAGAAGAACTGAAAACGCTGATCACCGATAATGAAGATGCGTTAATCAATATGTTTAAAATTGTCAATGAACTGAATGACTCGGGCGTATTCGAAGCTGCGACTTCCATGCTTCAAGGAAAAGAACAAATTGCTAAAATCGCTCTTCAACAAGTCACAAGGCAACCTGTCACAAACCTGATCAATACCCTTATGGGGGCAACAGGAGCATTGATGAACGCCGATGCCGCACAATCCACGAAACTGCTGAACAGTGCACTTTCAGGAATTGATGAAGGAAACAAATTCCTTCAGACCGAAAAGAAAATCGGCGTGATAGATTTAATGAAAACGTTGAATGATCCAGACATAAACCGGGCAATTGGTTTTGGCGTCCACTTCCTAAAGGGAATGGGCAAGGAATTGAAGGAATAAGATCGGAACAAAGACTTAAGAGAAGTTCATGCTTCTTTTGAGTCTTTTTTTATCATGTATTACGACATGAATAATGCAAAATCAAGGTATAGTTTAGACAATTAGCCTCCTGAGGGCCTGATCACCTAGATATCACTCATCAAAAAAAGGCTGTACACCCTTCCCCTTATTCGTACCACGGCTTGTCAGATTCAATGATTGCAAAATCCGTGTTGCACTGGATGAAGAGGAAATATTTAAAAAGTCCCTCAACTGCCGATTCGTTATGGTCGAGCCTAATAGATAAAAATAATCTCGTAAAGCCGGAATATGTGCTTTTTTACTGGATAATTGGCATTGAGGGCAAATCCACATGCCATGCCTTCTAAATACCTGATTGCCCTTGCAACTCTCACATATCACTCCTTTTATTAGGTCCTTTTCGGTAAGGTTGTATCGTTCCAGAATGGAAAAGTCCGCATCGATATGGTGTTTATTCATTACGCGAACTGCTTTTTTCAAATCTTTTTCACTAAAACGGGAGTCTGTTATGGAATGGTCCATTCGATTTATTTTAGCGGGAAGCGCATCGCGATGGATAACTTTATAGTGGAGTTTCCAGGAGCTGTACGGATGATTGTTTGGGGATTACTGATGACAATTAAAGAAAGGATGGGAAGTGAGGGAAAACCACTTTTCAAGAACCAATTGGTTAACTGTGATTCTTGACGGCTGACTTGTATGATGGGATCTGGAAATGCCGTCTCTTTGCCTTCTATCGTTCGAATGAGCTGGTTGAAATGCGGATCAAAATAGATTGCCCTGAAATGTTCTTCACTTCAATAATAAGCGCATATTTCTTGGAGATTAATAAGGTATCAAGTTGAAAAAATCGGGATTGATCCTGCAGCCTTAAATCGTGGAAGATGTAATAGCTTTTCGGTTCAAGAAAGCCTAATGGAAAATCAATGGAACATTCTCCTTTATGGCCCGCTTCCCTTTTTTTGAGATCGTTCATTATTATAGGGAGTTTAGGGTGATTCGGAGGAAGCCTGTACGCTAATGCACGTAATTTGCGGATGGCAAGAGGAACTTTTCGCTTTTTTACAATCAATTTCATCACTCCAATCTTGGTTTCTCCCAAAGGATTCTATAGCAGTAGGAAATATTCCTTTAAATGATAGCGATTGTACAATTTATCTGCGAAATCGGGAATATATCTTCGAAAATGGAGATATATCTGCGAAAACTCCTGATTTATCTGCGAATTATACGATTTATCGATTTTTCGACAAAAACAACTAAAAAGAAGACAAATAAAAAACCACCAATATATGTATTGGTGGAGACGGTGGGAGTCGAACCCACGTCCAGACATAACGGCACTTAAGCTTCTACGAGTGTAGTCGATATATTCGCATTTCGCGAACTCATTAGCCTATCGACAGGCGGCAGAGCAGCTAGTCTGATTGGTCTCTTCCTTCATCCTCAGACGGTGGATTCCGGCGTATCCCACTTAGAGTGAGTCCCTTACCCTACCACGTGGGCCATGGAGGGAGGAACAGCTATCGACTGTTATTAAGCAGCGAAAGCTAGGTTGTTGTTTTGTTTGCCAGTTATAGGCGTTGACGTTTTAACGAGGCCGATCCCCTCGACTCGCAACTTAAGCTCGAACTATCCCTGTCGAATCCGTAACGTCCCCATGATAGAAATGGAGCGTACGAGAGAAGAATAGTCAGCAAGTTGGCTGATATTCAATTGTCATCGGTACAGGATTAATTATAACAGATTGGTTCAAAAAAGCAATTGTAAGGTCTTGGCATTTCTACATCTTCTGCCGATCACGGAAAGCACGTTCAATATCGCGTTTCGCTTCCTTCTTCTTCAGGTCATCACGCTTGTCATATTGCTTCTTCCCTTTTCCAAGTCCGATTAAAACTTTGGCAAAGCCATTCTTTAAA
Source organism: Peribacillus sp. CSMR9 (assembly GCF_033141925.1). NCBI lineage: Bacteria > Bacillati > Bacillota > Bacilli > Caryophanales > Bacillaceae > Peribacillus > Peribacillus sp. CSMR9. The sequence continues at coordinate 145,980 of NZ_JAOPHO010000004.1, read as the reverse complement.
TACATTTTCAACGGGACGATGGTGTAACCTGTTTCCTTTGTTTCACCGATCAGTTTACTGATTTCTTTCTTATGCAAAAGAAGCTTTCGTGTCCGCAACGGGTCATGGTTAAACTGGTTTCCCTGCTCATATGGACTGACATGCATATTATGAAGATAGATTTCACCATTTTCTATTTTAGCAAAGGCATCCTTCAAATTCACTCGGGCCGCACGGATTGCCTTGATTTCCGTCCCTTTCAAAACGATACCTGCTTCAAACGTTTGTTCAATAAAGAAATCATGATAAGCTTTTTTATTTTGTGCTAGTTGTTTACCTGAGCCTTTTGGCATCTAACTCTCCCCTTTTTTACATCCAATCGCGGCGAGAGGATGAAATGATCATCCCCCCGCCTCAATCTTTATCTCTTTTTTGGTTTTCTCTTGCGCTTGGCAGCTGGCGCATTTTCAAAGAATTTTTTCTTCTTTTTCGGTTTTCTCTCGGAGGAAGGCGAATCTCCATTACGGCTGCCTCCGCGGCCGCCGCCTTTACCTTCGTTACGTCCCCCATTGCCACCGCGGCCCCGTTTACGTTCACCTGAATTGGCTTTGAATATTTTCTTCTCGCCAGATGGACGCGGGCGGCTTACCTTCATGCCGATAATTTCAAAATCGATGGCGCGTTCCTCTTTATTGACGTTGGAAACACGTACGTCGATCTCATCGCCAATACGGAACACATTACCGGTACGTTCCCCGATCATTGCAAGCTGACGCTCATCGAAGCGGTAATAATCATCCGTCATAAAGCTGACATGGACAAGTCCTTCAATGGTGTTCGGCAACTCGACGAACATCCCGAAATTCGTAACCGAACCAATGATACCGGTATATTCTTCGCCGATTTTATCAAGCATATATTCTGCTTTCTTCAAATCATCCGTTTCCCGTTCAGCATCGACTGAGCGACGTTCACGTTTCGATGTATGATCGGCAATTTCAGGTAAAATGGCATTCCATTTCTCCTTCGTAGCTTCATCGAGTTTACCTTCCACCAAGTAGGTCCTGATCAACCTGTGCACGATCAAATCCGGGTAACGGCGAATCGGTGATGTGAAATGTGTATAAAACTCAGCTGATAAACCAAAGTGACCTAAGCTCTCCGGGTCATATTTGGCTTGTTGCATGGAACGAAGCATGACGGTGGATATGACCGTTTCTTCCGGTTTACCTGCAACCGCCTCAATGATTTCCTGTAACGCTTTAGGATGAACGTCATTGGCCGACCCCCGTACAATATATCCGAAGTTCGTAATAAATTCAAAGAAACGCTGCAGTTTTTCCGGCTTGGGATCTTCATGAATACGGTAAATGAATGGAACGTCAAGACGGTTGAAATGCTCAGCAACGGTTTCGTTGGCCGCAAGCATGAACTCTTCAATCAGCTTTTCCGCAACCGACCTTTCACGTAAAACCACATCAGTCGGATGTCCCTCTTCATCAACGATAACTCTCGCTTCATTGAAATCAAAGTCGATTGCACCGCGGTTCATCCGATTTTTACGAAGGATGGCCGCCAACTTCTCCATGTCCTGGAACATCGGAACCAAAGCCTCATAGCGTTCGAGTTGTTCTTCATCCTTATCCACAAGGATTTTGTTCACATTGCCATATGTCATACGTTCAGTCGTCTTAATGACACTTTCGAAAATCTCATGGTTGACAACTTCACCATTTGGCGTGATTTCCATTTCACAAGAAAGTGTAAAACGGTCGACTTGTGGGTTCAAGGAACAAATGCCATTCGATAAACGATGCGGGATCATCGGGATGACCCTATCAACCAAATAAACGCTCGTCCCTCTTTCTAAGGCTTCCTTATCGATTGGCGAACCTTCCGTCACATAATGGCTGACATCAGCAATATGGACACCCAGCTTATAATTGCCATTTTCAAGTTTAGAAACAGTGACGGCATCATCCAGGTCCTTTGCATCCGCTCCATCAATCGTGATCAAAACATCATTCCGCAAATCCCTGCGACTGCCAATTTCACTTTCTTGAATGGTATCCGAAACGGCATTGGCTTGCTCCATGACGTCATCCGGGAACTCCATCGGCAAACCATATTTATGGATCACGGAAAGAATATCTACACCAGGGTCATTCTTATGCCCAAGAATCTCAATGACTTCGCCTTCTGCACTTACACGTCCTTCAGGATAAGAAGTCAGCTTGACGACAACCTTATGTCCCTCTACCGCTCCATGGGAAGCATGCTGTGGAATGAAGATATCGTTTGCAATCTTTTTATCATCAGGGATGACGAAACCAAAACTTTTACTTTCCGAGTATGTACCGACCACTTGTGTAATTCCGCGTTCAAGTATTCTGATGACCGTGCCTTCTTGTCTTGAGCCGGATGTTTCCGAAGATACTCGTACCATGACGACATCTCCATGCATCGCTGTACCCGTTTCATTTGGCGGAATGAAAATATCATCCATACCTGGGTTATCTTCAGGTGTCACAAAAGCGAATCCCTTTGCATGTCCCGTTAATTTACCGCGGAACAAATTCATTTTTTGCGGCAGGCCGTAACGATTGCTTCTCGTTCTGACCACCAGTCCCTTTTCTTCCATCTTAACTAAAGCCTTAACGAAATTCTTGAAATCTGCCGAGTCTTCGATTTTCAAAGCCTCTTCCAGTTCTTGTACGGTTAACGGCTTATATGCCTCATCCGTCATGTACGTCAGCAGCTTATTAATATGTTCTTGAATGTTATCTTCCATGAAAACCCTCCTATTCAGGGTATGATAATTTTGTTATTCGGACCAATCCAGACTTTCTAAAAATTCAAATACATCTTCATGCAATTGGTTTCGTTCTTTATCAAGAGTTATGACATGACCGGATTCTTCATACCACTTGATTTGTTTGACAGGTGATTCAATGGCATCAATAATAATATCGGCACTTTTGGGATTGATAACATCATCATGCCGGCCCTGCACGACAAATGTCGGCGCGTAAATAAGGTCGACGTGCTCTCGTACATCCGTTATCAATTCCTGAAGGGCTTTCAATGTATTCATGGGCTTATCGGCAAGAAGGTCCATTTCAAGCTCTATTTGCGCTTGAGTTTTCCCTTCGTACTTCTTAAATTCTCTAGCGTACTCCAATACTCCTTTATACATCATTTCTTCACTTTTGATATACATAGGCGCACACATTGTTACGATACCCTTTATAGGTACAGTGTAACCTAATTTCAGAGAAAATACGCCTCCTAATGAGAGTCCGGCAACAGCAATTTCTTCATGGCCTTCGCTTTTAAGAAAATCGTAGGCCATCATGACATCTTTCCACCAATCTGAAGGACCCGTTTTCACTAACTCCTCTGGCGGAACGCCATGTCCTTTATAATGCGGGGCATGGCAGGTGTATCCCTGTTTCTCCAAGTAACGGCCAAGCATCCGCACATCTGCGGAATTCCCCGTAAATCCATGTAAAAGTAAAACAGCTCTTTTTCCGCCTTTAAAAGTAAAGGGCTGCTGCAGCTTGATTTTCATGATTTTAAACTCCTTTATCGGTAAATAGAATTCCCTATCCTATAATTAAGTACTAAAATCACTATATCTATTCATGCGACTATTGTGCAAAGAAAAAAGCCTAGCTATTTAGCTAGACTCATTTTTGATCCATTACACATCAAAGAATGCAACAAGTAAAGTTAAAGCAAAGAATAAAATGGCTAATACTACCGTTGCCCGATGTAAAACTAGGTCCAAACCGCGTGCCTTTTGCTTTCCGAATAGCTGCTCGGCACCGCCGGCAATCGCACCTGATAAACCTGCACTTTTACCTGATTGAAGCAATACCGTCACAATGAGGGCGATACTGACAATCACTAAAAGCGTTATGAGAAATGCATGCATGCAATTACACCTCCTGAAGAACCAATAAACAATTACTTTAACTTTACCACACCCACTAAATATCCACAATCTTTGTTATACTATAATGGTAAGAATTCCTAAATCCATAGTCGTTTATTTTCTTTTTGAAACAAAGTTTGAGATAATTTGCATAAAGAGAAAGAGGTGTCACCATGTTTAAGTCCATACTTCGGATTCTTGATCTCCTGACCATCCTATTCTCGGCGTTTGCCGGTTATTCTTTATGGACAGGCGGAAGCAATCTTATAAGTGTCCTATTAATCATCCTATCACCGCTTCTATTGCTGCTGGCAAAGTATCATGGAAATCGATACTTATTATTTGCTGCATATATCACGACAACCGTTTATTTTACTGCTATTATTTATAATGGACTTTCCAATAGCGGTATCGACTTTTTCCAATCCAGCTTCCATGTCCTCCTGATCGGGGCAGCAGCCGTCTTGCTGAGCATCATAGCAGCGGTGATCGGGTTTGGGACCAATACCCTTACGATTCTTTGGTTATCGCTGCACGCCCTTGTCACATTCGAGACAATCAGGATGTCATCTGGTTTCCTTTCGCACTTTTGGTCTGACCCTGTCGTGGAAACCGCAATCCGTAATGATTATCCTTTTTTGTTGATGGTGGTCTGGATTGGCTTATTTCTTGATAAATATCAAAGTGAATTAACAAGGGATTACTTATCACGATAATCTTTCAAAACTATTTCTATTGGAAATCTTATATTAAAAGCAAGGGGCCTTTCATATGTTAAAACCTATATTTGCAGCAACCGCTCTATCATCTTTCATTCTGATGGCTGGCTGTTCATTCGACCTGACCAGCGATGATAAAAAAGAGCCAAAAGAAGAACAACCGAGCTCCCAGGATAAGGAGACAGAAACTGATAAGAATAATGATTCAAATGAATCGGCCCAACGCCAGGTGGAAGTTGATGAAACGGTTAAACCCGCACAGGCTGGCCTTCAGACATTAGCCAACCCAGAAAGCATACCTGTACTTGTCAATAAACAATACAGCCTGCCGGAAGATTACAAACCTGATGACCTTATCTACCCAAAAGTGGATTTCATCTTTCAAGATAAAATTGAAAAAAGAATGATGCGCAAAGAAGCGGGAAAGGCTCTTGAAAAATTGTTCCAGGCTGCCGAAAAAGAAAACATGCACTTTGCCGGTGTTTCCGCATACCGTTCACATCAAACACAAATCGCGGTCTTTAATAACTATGTAACTAAGGACGGGGAAGAAAAAGCGAGAACCTACAGTGCAATGCCTGGGACAAGCGAGCATGAAACGGGTCTCGCGATTGATGTTACGACCCACGACGGCGCATGTGCTGCCCAAGACTGCTTCGGTGACACGAATGAAGCGGCCTGGCTTGCCGAGCATGCCCATGAATACGGATTTATCATCCGCTATCCAGAAGGCAAGGAAAACATCACAGGCTATAAATACGAACCATGGCACATCCGCTATGTTGGTGTCGAAGCCGCAACTGAAATTTCCGAAACGAAGAGTACATTGGAAGAATACTATAATGCCGTGCCAGTGAAAGCTGTATCGAATAAATAAAAAAAGGTGCCCATATGCGGCACCTTTTTTTGTCTTGGATTTTATTAATCAAACGTTTGATTAAATGGGCTTGAATCCACCAATGCTGTACTCTCAACAAATAGGACTGTCCCATATTGAATGCACACTTCCCCCCTTATAAACATAAAAAACCTCCTATTCAAATGTGGATTGCCACATTGAATAGGAGGTTAAAAGAAATTATTATAATGAATCCATCCGCTTCTCGTCAGAAGCGGAATTCAAGATAATTACTTCTTCAAGTTATAGAAAGATTTCATGCCGCCATATACAGCCAAGTCACCAAGCTGGTCTTCGATGCGAAGAAGTTGGTTGTATTTAGCGATACGGTCTGTACGGGACATGGAACCCGTTTTGATTTGGCCTGCGTTTGTTGCAACGGCGATGTCAGCGATTGTTGCATCTTCCGTTTCACCTGAACGGTGGGAAACGACTGCAGTGTAGCCTGCGCGCTTCGCCATTTCGATTGCATCAAACGTTTCAGTAAGTGTACCAATTTGGTTCACTTTGATCAGGATCGAGTTGCCGATGCCTTTTTCGATGCCTTCAGCCAATTTTTTCGTGTTCGTTACGAATAAATCATCACCCACTAATTGAACTTTAGAACCAATGCGTTCAGTTAGAAGTTTGTGGCCATCCCAGTCATTTTCATCCAAGCCGTCTTCGATGGAAAGAATCGGGAACTCATTCACTAGCTCTTCATAGAAAGCGACCATTTCTTCGGAAGTAACGCCATTGCGGCCTTCGCCTGCAAGATCATATTTGCCTGTTTCTTTGTTATAGAATTCAGATGAAGCTACGTCCATACCAAGGTAGATATCTTCGCCTGCTTTATAGCCTGCTTTTTCAATTGCCTCGATGATGACTTGTAGCGCTTCACGGTTTGATCCAAGGTTTGGAGCAAAGCCGCCTTCATCGCCAACAGCCGTATTCAAGCCTTTAGCAGAAAGGACTGATTTCAATGCATGGAATACTTCAGCACCCATACGAACGGCTTCTTTGAAGCTAGGGGCACCTACAGGAAGGATCATGAATTCCTGGAAGTCAACATTGTTATCGGCATGTGATCCGCCGTTAATGATGTTCATCATTGGAGTCGGAAGTTGTTTCGCATTGAATCCTCCAAGATAACGATACAATGGTAAACCTGAAAATTCAGCAGCGGCATGGGCAGCAGCCATTGATACACCAAGAATTGCATTAGCTCCCAAGTTTCCTTTGTTTTCAGTACCATCCAATTCAATCATAGTAAGGTCAAGGCCTGCTTGGTTCGTTACATCCAAACCAATGACAGCGTCAGCAATGATTTCATTTACATTATCAACTGCTTTTTGTACCCCTTTACCCAGGTAACGAGATTTATCTCCGTCACGAAGCTCAACCGCTTCGTGTTCTCCTGTGGAAGCACCTGATGGTACGATTGCACGTCCGAAATATCCGGACTCTGTTTGGATTTCTACTTCTACTGTTGGATTACCACGGGAATCAAGCACTTCGCGTGCATATACATGTTCGATGTACGGCATTATAAATCTCTCCTTTTCCAATTCACAATTTTTTATTTAGATAATAGGGATTTCCCTGTCATTTCAACAGGTTTTTCGACTCCAAGCAAATCAAGCATCGTTGGAGCTAAATCACCTAGGATACCACCTGTTCTTAATGTTACCTGATTTTTAGTGATAATGACAGGCACGGGATTCGTTGTATGGGCTGTCATGGGGTCGCCTTCAAGCGTTACGACTTCATCAGCATTGCCATGATCAGCTGTAATGATTGCTGTACCGCCTTTTGAGACGATTAAATCGACGATCCTGCCTAGGCATTCATCCACGGTTTCAATCGCTTTAATGGTAGGCTCAAGCATCCCTGAATGACCAACCATGTCCGGGTTGGCGAAATTCAGAAGGATCGCATCGAAACGGTCAGCCTCAATTTGTTCCACTAATGCATCCGTCACTTCATAAGCACTCATTTCCGGTTGTAAATCATATGTAGCGACTTTCGGAGAATTAATTAAAATCCTCTCTTCACCAGGAAACTTCTCTTCACGTCCGCCGCTCATGAAAAACGTCACATGCGGGTATTTTTCAGTTTCAGCGATACGAAGCTGGGTAAGCTGGTTTTGGGAAAGTACTTCCCCTAATGTATTATCAAGATTTGTCGGCTTAAAAGCAACATATCCGTCAACTGTTTCTGAAAAATGTGTCAAGCATACAAAATGGAGGTGCAACGGATGTCCAGGACCGCGGTCAAATGAGCGAAAGTCCTCATTCGTGAACGTATTGGAAATCTGGATCGCCCGGTCTGGACGGAAGTTATAAAAGATAACGGCATCATCATCTTTAATCGTTGCCACCGGTTTACCGTCTTCCGCCGTTATGACTGAAGGTATCACGAACTCGTCAAAAATGCCATGTTCGTAGGAGTCCTCGACACATTCCATAGCTGAAGAGTAAGCAGGTCCATCACCATACACCATCGAACGGTAGGATTTCTCCACACGTTCCCACCGTTTATCACGGTCCATCGAATAATATCTTCCGGAAATGGTCGCAAACTGACCGACACCGATTTCCTTCATTTTCGCTTCCGCTTCCTTAATATAACCTTGCGCCGTTTTCGGTCCGACATCACGTCCATCTAAAAATGCATGTACATATACATTTTTAACTCCTTCTTTTGCGGCCAATTTCAGCAGGGCATACATATGTTCAATATGACTGTGTACGCCGCCATCTGAAAGAAGGCCGAAAAGGTGAAGGTCCGTGCCTTTTTTCTTGGTATGGCTCATGGCATCGACCAAAGTTGGATTTTCTGCAAACTCACCTTCACGGATTGCCAGGTTCACACGGGTAAGACTTTGATAAACGATCCGTCCTGCCCCAATATTCAAATGCCCCACTTCGGAGTTCCCCATTTGACCGGCAGGCAAGCCGACAGCTTCCCCGCTTGCAGTTAAATGGGAATGCGGATACTGTTCCCAATAACGGTCAAAGTTCGGTTTTTTCGCATGAAAAACAGCATTTCCTTTTTCTTCGCTACGGCAGCCAAAACCGTCTAAGATGATAAGTGCCACAGGCGACTTACTCATAGTGACCAGCCTCCAGCAATTGTAAAAAGGAATCGGTTTTCAAGCTTGCCCCGCCTACCAACGCACCGTCAATATCAGGCTGTGCCATGTACTCTTTAATATTCTCAGGTTTTACACTGCCACCGTACTGAATGCGGATGGCTGCAGCCGCTTCATTTGAAAACTTGTCAGCCACAACTGAGCGAATATGTGCACAAACTTCATTTGCATCTTGAGCAGAAGACGATTTCCCTGTTCCAATCGCCCAAATAGGCTCGTAGGCAATGACGGTTTGTTTTAATTGATCTTCAGATAATCCCGCCAAGCCATTTTCAATCTGGCTTCCAACGAAATCATTCGTTTCGCCCGCTTCCCTTTGCTCAAGTGTTTCACCGCAACAAACGATAGGGGTTAACTGATGGGCAAAAGCGGCATGCGCTTTTTTATTAACGCCTTCATCCGTTTCGTTGAACATTTCCCGGCGTTCGGAATGGCCAAGAATTACATAGGTTACACCCAGATCAGCTAAAGCGATTGGACTGATTTCTCCTGTGAAAGCACCACTTTCTTCAAAGTGCATGTTCTGCGCCCCAATTTTCACATCGGTTCCTTTTGCTGCTTTAACCAGTTGATCCAGAAACAAAGCTGGAGCACATACAACCGTATCGATTAAATCTTGCTTCGGAATCAGATTGCTCACTTCTTCTAAAAAGGCAGTCGCTTCAGATAGTGTTTTATTCATTTTCCAGTTTCCTGCAATAATCGGTTTACGCATTGGTTTCTCATCCCTTCTAAAGTTGAAATATGTAACGGTTAACGCTTATTTATCGTTCAAGGCCACAACGCCAGGCAATTCTTTGCCTTCCATGAACTCAAGAGATGCACCGCCGCCAGTTGAAATATGGGACATCTTTTCAGCCAAGCCAAACTTTTCAGCAGCTGCAGCAGAATCCCCTCCGCCTACAATACTGTACGTATCTTTTGCTTCCGCCAATGCTTCCGCAACCGTTCTCGTTCCATTCGCAAACTTATCGAACTCGAATACACCCATCGGTCCATTCCATATGACAAGCTTGGAACCTTTAATTACATCCGCAAATAATTCACTAGTTTTTGGACCGATATCCAAAGCCATTTTATCATTTGGAATAGCATCGATATCAACATTCTCTGATTCTGCATCAGGTGAGAATTCAGCTGCTACAACTGCATCAATAGGCAAATGCAATTTTACGCCTTTTTCCTTTGCACTTTCGATGAAAGATTTGGCCAATTCTATTTTGTCTTCTTCCAATAAAGAATTACCGATTTCATGACCTTGTGCTTTAATAAATGTATAACCTAGTCCACCACCAATAATCAAGTGATCGACATTTTCCAAAAGGTTTTCAATAACGCCTATCTTATCCTTTACTTTTGCTCCGCCAATTATAGCTGTAAAAGGGCGTTCTGGGTTGGATAGGGCTTTTCCCAGCACAGAAAGTTCCTTTTCCATCAGTAATCCGGCAACAGCTGGAAGATGGTGTGCTATCCCTTCAGTTGACGCATGTGCACGGTGTGCAGCTCCGAATGCATCATTTACATAAACATCCGCCAGTGCAGCAAATGACTTCGCCAATTCTTGATCGTTCTTCTCTTCCCCCGGGTAGAAACGAACGTTCTCCAACAACAAGATCTCACCATTTTTCATGTTATCAATGATTGATTGAACGGACTCACCATAAGCTTCTTGAGCATTTTGCACATCTTTGCCACTAAGTTCACTTAGTCTTTCCGCAACAGGAGCTAAACGTAATTCTTCAACGACTTGTCCTTTAGGACGGCCAAGGTGGCTGGCTAAAATGACTTTAGCGCCTTGTTCCGTCAGATAGGAAATCGTCGGCAGTGCAGCTTTGATTCTCGTATCATCCGAAATCTTTCCGTCCTGCATCGGCACGTTGAAATCAACACGGCAAAATACGCGTTTCCCCTTTAACTCAATATCTCTAATCGACTTTTTATTCATAATCCAAGAACCTCCTTAGATATTGTTATCATATTTTTGATTCTTTTAATCAAAAAGGGAGAGGGTAAATATCCCAACTCCCCTTTTCTCTTTTTCATTATAGTCGGTTTAAAGGAAATTATCCAAAAACAAGAAATGTAAACGCTTGACTGATTAATGACTAACTTATAATATCATCTTCTGCCAAGTTTTTTTAGAGGTGTGATAAAAAAAACCTCACTTTGGTGAGGTTTTTTTTATTATTCTAATTACAATCCTTTTTTAGCCAAATAGTTGATTAAATCAACAACACGACTAGAATATCCTGTTTCATTATCATACCAAGATAATACTTTAACCATGTTTCCTTCCATTACCATTGTGGAAAGGGCATCAATTGTAGATGATGCTGGGTTACCGTTATAGTCACCTGATACTAGCGGAAGTTCGCTGTACTCAAGAATTCCTTTTAGTTCGCCTTCTGAAGCCTTTTTAAATGCTGCATTCACTTCTTCAGCCGTTACGTCTTTTTCAAGCTCTGCAACAAGGTCGACAACAGATACGTTTGGAGTAGGTACACGCATTGCCATACCATTCAATTTCCCTTTAAGTTCAGGAAGGACAAGTGCAACAGCTTTTGCTGCCCCAGTAGTTGTAGGAATGATATTCTCAGCCGCTGCCCGAGCACGGCGATAATCTTTATGAGGCAAATCAAGGATTTGCTGATCATTTGTATATGAGTGAACAGTCGTCATCATACCGCGTTTAATTCCGAATTGTTCTTGAAGCACTTTAGCAAATGGTGCTAAGCAGTTCGTTGTACAAGAAGCATTAGAGATTACATGGTGGTTTGCTGCATCATATTTTTCTTCGTTTACACCCATGACGATTGTGATGTCTTCATCTGATGCAGGAGCCGAAATGATTACTTTTTTCGCGCCAGCTTCTAAATGTTTAGCAGCATCCGCACGTTTTGTGAAACGTCCTGTAGATTCAACTACTACTTCTACTCCCAGTTCACCCCATGCTAATTGTGCAGGATCACGTTCAGCCAATACTTTGACTTTATGACCATCAACAACAAGGTAATCCCCATCAACCGTTACTTTTTCATTAAGAGATCCATGAATTGAATCATATTGAAGAAGGTGCGCTAACATATTAGCATCCGTTAAGTCGTTAATAGCCACTATCTCTACCTCAGGATTACTCAATGCTGCACGAAATACATTACGTCCAATACGTCCAAAACCATTAATTCCAACTTTTACTGCCATGAAAAATTCCTCCTTTTAAGTTCGCAAATATATTAAGGGGTGTAATTCCCCTGAATTAACTCTTGGGCTGCCGCTTCATCCGTTATCAAAACGGTCGATGAAGGCGCGCCTTTCATGTAAGAACGGATAGCCTTAGCTTTAGTTTTTCCACCTGCCACAGTTATCACTCGCTTTTCAGGGCTAAGATCATCTAACTGGATTCCGACTGTCAAAACCTTGTGAACAACTTTTCCGTTTTCATCGTAGTAATAACCGAATGCTTCTCCTACAGCATTTCCATCTAACAGCTTCTTTAACATTTCTGGCGAAGAATTTCTTCTCTCTGCCATCGCCATGGCATCACCAATTCCATGAATGATCATATCGGCAGATTTGATTTGGGAAATCACTTCTTTAATTGCAGGTTCCTTCATGAAGGAAGCATAAACCTCACCGCTTAATTGATCGGGTACATATAACACTCTGTAAGAGGCATGCGCCTTCTGTGCCATTCTTTCGACAATCGTATTAGCCTGGTTCTGCACTGCTTCACCAATTCCCCCGCGGGCTGGGACAAATGTCAATTTCTTTGAAGCCTCATCAGGTGACAACGAATTAGCCACTTCGGCCATTGTCGATCCACCAGTAACCGCAATGATATTTTTTGAGTTCCATTCTCGTTTCATACGGTTTGCACAAGCTTTACCCAATTCTTTTTTCACCCATGGGGTTTCGTCACAATTTCCTGAGACAATAATGACCTCATCCACTTGTAACAAATCCTGCAATTGCCGCTCCATTATGTCTATACCCATTACTTCACGCATTATTCCTTCTAACTTATCCAGGATTTCAATCCCTTCATCAGTCAGCGTCATACCAGAACTGAATATGTTAACCAGGTTCTGACTTTTCAGAAAATCAACCTCGCCTCTAAGCGTCCGCTCAGTCAAATTAAGGCTCACGGCCAGACTTCGCCTTCCAACTGGCTGCATCATTTTGATATAACGCAGGATATCATATCTTTTTTGCATAGCCATAAGGAAATCAGGTAATAATTTTCTTTGTACCTCGAGTAATGTACGCATATTTAAAACTCCTAAATAGTTAAGTTGGACACATAATGTCCCACGTAGTCGTTTTTTGTCCCACTTACACCAAAAAAAATATTCCTGCTACATATTTTATTCTAGCAGGAACGGAATGTTTCTTCAAATGATTTGAAAAATTATTTTTCGAAAAGCCTATTTAGAGCTAATTTATCAACATTTCCAAATTGAACGATATCATCTTTCCATTCTACAACAGGGATCATCAATCCGAATTTCTCAACCAAATCATCATCGGTATGGATATCGATTTCCTTATACCCTATGCCTGACTCGAATTTCACTTCTTCAAGTATCTGCTTGGCTTTATCACATAATGGACATTTTTCCCTACTATATAAAACAAATGCATTTGATTTCAAATCACTCATCCTTTTCAATCATATCTTTTTCGTTTAGAAGAAGAAGGAATCCCTAATTGTTCCCGGTATTTGGCGACCGTTCGGCGCGCCAGTATAATTCCATGCTCCACTTTCAATCGTTCTGCCAAATCTTGATCCGAAAGCGGCTTTTGTTTATTTTCACCATTGATGGCTGCCTGCAGGCCCTTTTTTGCTTGCATGCCCGACATATCCTCATCAAGGCCGACTGACTGTAAAGAAGTAGTGAAAAATATCCGCATCTCAATTGTGCCAAATGGTGTCTGCACGTATTTTCCTTTAACGGCCCGGCTAACTGTAGATTCATGAATACCAATCTCGTCGGCGACTTCTTTCATCGTCATCGGCTTCAAATGGTTAAGGCCATGACGAAAGCACGCCGGCTGTTTTTCGACGATGCACTGAATAACCTTCAATATCGTTTCTTTTCTCTGTTGTATCCCTCTAGAGATCCATTGATATTCCTGCCACTTATCCTGGATGAACTTTTGCACTCCCTGGTCCTTATGGCTCTTCATTCGGTTCAAATACCCTTTATCCACATTAAGATTTGGTGAGTTGCCATCATAATTCCCCACAAGCAGTACCCCATCACGAACTTCCACGACCACATCCGGCACTATATAAGAAGGTTTTTCCTGAAAAAAGAGTGAAGCTGGACGCGGGTTCAACGTCTGGACATAATCAAAGACTTCTTGAATCTCCTTCATTGTAACACCGATTTTCTTACTTAAGTCCTTCCAACGCTTTTCAGCAAAATCGAGGAAATGATTTTCTATGATCGATTCTGCCAGCAAATTCATCCCTTCTGCTTTTACCTGAAGTAAAAGGCACTCTTGAAGATTCCTAGCTGCAATTCCATGCGGCTCTAGCTGCTGTAAAATCGAAAGGCTCTCTTCCAAAACGACTGAAGATATGCCTGGAACACATATATCCTCCAGCTGAGTCCTTAAGTAACCGTTTTCATCAAGATTATGAATTAATAGTAGCATCGCCTTCTGCTGCTCACCGGAAAGTTGCTGGTGATTCACCTGGGACATGACATGCTGTTCAAGCGATAGTGTATCTTCACTGATCTGTTCAATCCAATAGTTGGCATCATACGTATTTTTAAGAGTCCGTTTTCCCTTTTTTCGGTCAAAGGTTGGCTGAAATAAAGAAGATGTTGGCTGATCTAGGGACAGTAATGGATTTTCCACCATTTTATCTTCTAAGAATGCCGATAGCTCCTGTGAGGAGTATTGCAGCAATGTAATTGCTTGCATAAGCTCCTGGGTCATTGCCATCTTTAATGTTTGCTGTTGAAAAAGTCCTGCTTTCATATTCATACTCATCGATTCATCCCTCCCCCACTCCATTTTACATTATCAGGAGAAAATTCTACACAAAAACCCATGAAAACGCTTACGTTTTTTTCTGAATAGTGTATTTATTTTAAATACTATATGTTAGAAATGCGATTTTCACAACTACTTTTACTGAAAAATCACCATTTTTCAATGGTAGGGGCGAATATTTTGAGGCAAGGGAGTGAAATACCATGATTCGATGGAATTTTACGGAAATCGAGTAAATCCATCAAAAATCGCAAGGAACCATTTGATGCCTTCTAATTGAATTGACCAATAAAAAATCCCCCACTTTATTAAGCAGGAGATTGGTAATGCCCTCGGCAGGAATCGAACCTGCATTTCAAGCTTCGGAGGCTTGCGTTCTATCCGTTGCACTACGAGGGCGAAATAGAAAATCTTTTTTCGACAGACTTCATTATATGATAGAATCCCATCCTTTGCAAGGGTTATCAGGTTTAAAACTTCACCTTTTGGGTATTATGGGTAATGTGGAAATTCATCCCTGTGCGGCATAATTATAAATAAATCTATTCGGGAAGGGGACTTGCCAGAAAATTGTCGAACAAATTATCCATTATAGGGTTTGTTTTGTTTGACCTAAATTGACCAAAAAGTGTATCATACATACATAAAGAATTTAAATGATTCTCTTAATCGAAGGAGGAAATGAACATGAATTTAATTCCTACAGTTATCGAACAAACAAGTCGTGGGGAGCGTGCCTACGATATTTACTCCCGTTTATTAAAAGACCGGATCATTATGCTAGGAAGTGGAATTGACGATAATGTTTCCAACTCAATTGTTGCTCAATTACTATTTTTAGAAGCGGAAAATCCTGAAAAAGATATCACTTTATACATCAACAGCCCAGGTGGAAGCATCACTTCCGGTATGGCCATTTACGATACTATGCAGTATATCAAACCTGATGTATCCACTGTATGCATCGGTATGGCCGCTTCCATGGGTGCATTCCTATTGGCCGCTGGTGAAAAGGGCAAACGTTATGCGTTGCCAAACAGTGAAGTCATGATTCACCAACCACTTGGAGGAGCCCAAGGTCAAGCAACGGAAATTGAAATTGCTGCCCGCCGTATCCTTCACTTGAAAGATAAGCTGAACCAAATCTTGGCAGAACGTACTGGTCAACCTATTGAAGTCCTTCAAAGAGATACGGAACGTGATAACTTCATGACTTCCGAAAGAGCTCTTGAATATGGCTTGATTGACAAAGTCATCACGCGCAGCATTCTTGATGACAAAAAAGACTCTAAATAAAAAATGATACAAAAGGCTCCGAAAGTCGTCTTAAGCGACTTTCGGAGCCTTTTTTCACATAATGTGAAAAATCATAAAAAAAAGGATGCACTTTTGGCATCCTCTTATTTTACCCCTCTTGCTGAATGAACTCTTCCAATGCCTCTATTGCTTCCTTTTCATCGCGTCCTTCGACGATTAACTTAACGGACACGCCAGAACTGATGGCAAGGCTCATTAATCCCATGATACTTTTCGCATTCACTTTTTTTCCTTCTTTTTCTAGAAAAACATCCGAATGAAAGCGGTTAGCTTCTTGTACAAAAAGAGCGGCCGGCCGGGCTTGCAAACCTGTTTTCAGTTTTACTTCAACTTGTTTTTCCACCATCTTGATCTCCCCTGTTAGCTTTATTTTTTCGCAGCAATAGCCTCTCCCCCACGGAGCCTGTCAGCTATTTCATCAATCTTGCGTAATCGGTGATTAATCCCTGACTTACTGATGTTTCCTCCTGATACCATTTCTCCAAGTTCCTTTAAGGTTATATCCTGAAATGCTATCCTAAGCTCCGCAATTTCCCGAAGCTTATCCGGTAAAATGCTTAGTCCTACCGTATCCTCAATGTAATGGATATTTTCAACCTGGCGCAATGAGGCACCAATCGTTTTGTTCAAATTGGCTGTTTCACAATTCACAAGTCGATTTACTGAATTACGCATATCACGGACAATCCGTACATCCTCGAATCTTAATAAGGCTGAATGGGCACCGACTATGCTTAAAAACTCAGCGATCTTTTCGGCTTCTTTCAAATAAATGATGTACCCTTTTTTGCGTTCAAGCGTCTTGGCCTTCAAGCCAAACTTATTCATTAGCTCACAAAGGGCATCATTGTGCTCTTTATAAAGTGAGAAAATCTCAAGGTGATAGGAAGACGTTTCCGGATTATTCACCGATCCCCCCGCAAGGAATGCACCTCTTAGGTATGAACGCTTACAGCATTTCTTCCCAACAATAGTGTCGGATATAGCATGGAGAATTTCAAAGCCGTCGCCTAAAATTTCCAAATCGGTTAAAACCCGCTGCCCTCCAGATGACATCCTGACAATATAAACATTATTTTTTTTAAGCTTCATCTTTTTACGGACCAAAAGCTCGACCTGGACCTCATAACTTTTTTTCAGCAGCGTATAAATCCTTCTGGCAATCGCAGCATTCTCAGTTTGAATATCCACGACAAGCTTCCGATTAGAAAATGAAAGGGATCCGTTCATCCGGATAAGCGCACACAATTCCGCTTTTCCGCAGCAATCCTTTCCCTCTAATGTAGTAAGTTCTTTTTTCGTTTCTGAAGCAAAAGACATCCATTTCACCCCCAATCGAACGCAGGTAATCTATTTTATCAATCAAAAAACCGTCCCCGCTTATATCTACGGAACAATGTGGCTTTTTGTTTCATTTACAAGCATATTATAAAGCAAATCCGCCACTTTTTTCGTGTCATGGCGTATTACATTCCCTTCATAGCTGAAAATGCGTTCTTGTATGATTTCAAGACCCATCCGTTTTAAACTTTCCACATCATACATGACCGGTTTGGCATATTCAGCTTGATAACGTTGCTGAATCTCAGTCGGTATTTCCTCATTATTAACCAGTATCCTGTCAATATATGCATTTCCCATATGGTCATATATAGCTTTTATATGATCGCTTGCGCTATAATCCAACGTCTCGCCGGCTTGTGTCATTAAATTGCAAATGTACACCTTCTTAGCCTTGGAGCGGCCAACCTCTTCCCCTAGGCCCGGGACAAGTAAGTTAGGCAGAATGCTAGTATATAAGCTTCCTGGACCAATGACAATAAGATCTGCATGCTTAATTTCCTGAAGAGTTTCACTGAGCGGCCTTATATGCTGAGGAGACAGGAATACTTTTTTTATTTTCTTTCCTGAAAAGGGGATCTTGGATTCTCCTGTAACAATCGTTCCGTCATCCATCTCCGCATGGAGAACCACACTTTGGTTGGCAGCCGGAAGCACTTTACCACGGACATTAAGGAATTTACTCATTTCCTGGATAGCATGGACAAAATCTCCGGTCAACGAGGTCATTGCCGCCAGGATCAAATTCCCCAGCGAATGCCCGGATAGCTCATTTTTACTCTGAAAGCGATGTTGAAACATTTGTTCAACAAGAGGCTCTACATCCGATAACGCTGCTAGAACGTTACGAATATCACCTGGCGCGGGGATATCCATGTCCTCGCGAAGGCGACCCGAACTTCCGCCATCATCTGCTACAGTGACGATCGCCGTTATATCCACTGGATGCTTCTTTAAACCCCTTAACAAAACGGGAAGGCCGGTTCCCCCTCCAATGATCACAACCTTAGGTTGTTTCTTATTATCTAACATCTGCTTTCCCCTTACTTTTTTCGATATCGCGATGAGATATTTGAACGCTGTAATCCTTTTTGAAGTGGTTTGAAATATACTCCGTCAATGCTACAGAACGATGCTGACCGCCTGTACACCCAATCGCAACTACAAGCTGTGCTTTCCCTTCACGTTTATAATGTGGAAGCATGAAGGCAAGCAGATCGGTCACCTTTTCCAAGAACTTTTGAGTCTCACTCCATTTTAAAACGTAACTCGACACTTCCTGTTCCAAACCAGTCTTTGGCCTCATATGGTCAATATAATATGGATTTGGCAGGAAACGTACATCAAACACAAGGTCGGCATCTATTGGCAGACCATGCTTGAACCCGAAGGACATGACATTGACTGTGAAACCTACACATTTATCTGCAGAGAATTCCGAAGCGATTTTCTCCCTCAATTCGCGCGGTTTCAGTTGTGAAGTATTAAAGATCAGCTGAGCTCTTCCCTTTAGTTCGTCCAATAGTTCCCGTTCCATTTTAATGCCTTCCAATGGCCTGCCTAATGGAGCAAGGGGATGGGTCCTTCTCGTTTCCTTATACCTGCGTACCAAGGAATCATCATCAGCTTCAAGAAAAAGGATTCTTGGTGATACTGCCGCTGATTCCGTTAATTTATCCAGTGCAAGAAATAAGGAATCAAAAAACTCCCTCCCCCTCAAGTCCATGACAAGAGCCACTTTATTCATCTTATTCCCGGAGTCCTTCATTAACTCCAAAAACTTTGGCAATAGCGTGGGCGGCAAATTATCGACGCAAAAAAAGCCGAGGTCTTCAAAACTTTGAACCGCCACTGTCTTACCTGCTCCTGACATTCCGGTTATGATGACCAATTGCGTTTCATTAATCTCCCCTGTACTCATAGTTCTCCGCCCCCATATATAACAATCTTTTTTATATTGAATATTAACCTGGATCCAATCGATAAGAGAGTAACTTAAACTCAGGCGTATAGGTAAACGTTCCATAAATGATTCCACTTCCATGGACCATATAGTCCAGAATATGAAAATCACCCTCAGCCATTTTCAGCTTTTTAACATCATCAACCGGATGCCAGCTAAGTTCCCCTTCTTCACAAACATCCACATTGACACCATCTGAATCCGTCGCAAAGAAAGTGAACATCATCCACTCTGACAAAACTTTATCTCCGTCCTTCATAATGAAGGTGAAAATACCTTTTATGGAAGGGTTTTTCAAATAAACTCCTGTTTCTTCGCGATATTCTCTAATACAAGCATCACGTACAGATTCCCCAGGCTCCATCTTGCCGCCTGGAGCTACCCACCATCCGCGTCTAGGTTTTTTCAATAAGAGGATTTGATCATCCTTAATCAATACACAGTTTGTGACACGTTGCACGTTCTTCACCTCAATTGGCCTCTGCTCGACTATAGAAACCTTCCCCCTTCTGCTTGAAGAGATTCAGTTTATATCATTAAACCGCCGTTAGATATCCATTTGGCGATTCTCAAATGCTAATAGTTCAAACAAGTTGTATTTTACATCTTATTACCTTTTGACAGATATGTTTAGTATATCTTATCATTATACTATTTTTGAAATGAGCTAACAATAAAGGAAACTTCCTGCATTGGGGGAATATTCATTCGCAAGGAATCACTGAGTAAGTCTTTATCTCCTGCTTAACTCCTATTCTTCTCCACTTTCCCTGCCTAAATTCAAAGAGATGCCTAACTTCACATTCCAAGCAATTAAAATTTACCTAAAAATCGGCACTAAAGATATAGTCTTAAAGCAGGACACACAAAAAAAGGACACAGATACTTAATCTGTGTCCTCAAACGTTTATAATTAAAGGGGGTCAACTTTCTACCCATACTATACACAATCATTATTTCACACGTGTTACAACATCGTTAAAACCGAATTACGAAGTGTGAAACTTTTGTGCAATCAAGCCTTTGGTTGCAATTTTTCTTGAAGTTCCTCAACATAATGCTGAGCGGATTGAGCAGCAATGCTTCCATCACCTGTAGCTGTAACGATTTGGCGCAATGTTTTTTCACGAACGTCACCAGCTGCAAAAATACCCGGGACGTGTGTCTCCATCCGATCATTCGTTTCAACATAGCCTGCAGCATTCAAGATGCCCAAGTTCTCAAATGGTTTAGTTAGAGGAAGCATTCCGATATAAATGAATACACCGTCTGCATCCATCACTGTCTCTTCTCCGTTTACAGTGGAAACTAGAGTGACACCGCCGACTTTACCGCCTTTTTCATTGATTTCCTTCAAAGTATGATTCCAGATGAAGTTAATTTTCTCATTGGCAAATGCACGATCTTGAAGAATCTTTTGAGCACGAAGTTCTTCACGTCTGTGGACGATCGTCACTTTTGAAGCAAAACGGGTCAAGTACACTCCCTCTTCAACAGCAGAGTCTCCGCCGCCGATAACGAACAGTTCCTTTTGCTTGAAAAATGCACCATCACAAACAGCACAATACGATACACCGCGGCCGCCCAATTCCTTTTCGCCAGGAACGCCGATTTTCTTGTATTCGGCACCCGATGAAATAATGATTGAACGTGCTTTAAATTCCTTGGAACCGGCTTTGATCGTTTTATACTCTTCACCGTCAATGATTTCCTTAACGTCCCCATAAGCATATTCCGCACCGAATTTCTTTGCATGGTCAAACATTTTCGTTGAAAGTTCAGGTCCGAGAATCGTGTCAAAACCAGGATAATTTTCAACTTCCTCTGTATTGGCCATTTGCCCGCCAGGTACTCCGCGTTCTAACATCAATGTTGAAAGGTTCGCACGTGATGTATAGACAGCCGCCGTCATCCCTGCAGGACCAGCACCAATAATAACAACGTCATAAATTTTTTCAGACATGTTCTCACTCCTCCATATTCCATTACAATGGAACCTTCACTACGGTTAGTGTTCCCTACCCATTATCCTATATAACAAATAATTTTTCGTCCAAATATATGCTCACCCCAGAAGGGTTTGAACCAATTTTACGTACTTCGATAAGGTGGACACAGATATGAAATGTTTGTCCGCGATTGCCTGTTTGCTTGCCTTCTCATTTTTAAGCTGATTCCACACGTACTCCACCGCAGATGCCCAGCCTGCTGGATTGTTTAGCTTCTGCTCGGATTTCACCGCCTCGATAAAGACGGAAAACCACATTAAATAGAGTCCGGCTTCATCTAATTGTATCGGTTGGAAATGCTGATATAATAACTCAGCTGTGCGATCGGCAAAATCAATCGGTGTTAATTGGCGATCTTTAGCAGGAGCTTGCACAAGATCTGCATAATCACGTTCCAAATCAGTGAAATTCTGATTTAGGTTTAGGACCTGGTTTTTCAGTAGCTTCTGTTTATGGACGGAATGCTTCAGAAGGAAAATGGCAAACAGCCTTTCCTCAATGAATTCGCTTTCCAGCCTTTTTATAATAGAAGGAAAATGATGTTCAAAACCATCTGAAGTCGCATTCATATCTCCCCATGGCTCCATGCCTTCCTTTTCAGGGTTCATTTCCACGACCTTTTTCCATGCCTTTCTGGCAGCCTGTTCATGACCCAAGTGGAAAGCGGAAATAGTAAGCCAATAATAGAAGGTCCCATCTCCCTCGAATCCCTGCTTTTGCAATACTTTCAGCCATTTATATGCAGATGCATAATTTCCGATCAATGCGAAGGTCGCTCCAAGCTTGAAACGATGTTCGGATAGCATCGGCCGAATTTTCTCCAGCATCTGTATGAGCTCTTCAACCTTCTCTTCATCCTGTTGATAATGATGAAAAACAACAAGGTTACAAAGCGCATGCAGGTTTCCCGGACTTTTTTCCAGTACCCCATCCAGTGTTTCAAAGGCTTCATTTACTTGGCCGAGATAGAAATAGGCAAGTGCCAGGTTATTATAAGCGGACCAGTAATCCTCGTATTCGGCAATCGTTTCTTTCAGTACTTCGATAGCCTTCGGGAAATTCCCTGACTCCAGATACTCGCGGGCTTTTTCCTGTTTGGTAATGAGCCCATCATGCTTAAAGGGATTTTCTTCTGACTCATCCGACTCAAAAGTTATCAGTTCAAGCAGATCTTCTGCGTCATCACTGAACTCCCCGTCTTCTTCTTTATCAAGATAAGCACTGGCGTGACGGTATGCCTCCTTGAACATGCCTAAGTGGGCATAATTATTTGCCAGGAAGTAATGACATTCCGACATATAGGGATCCATCACATCCAAGATGTTTTCCAAGAGGTTGTTTGAATAATTATATTCACCGATTTCCGAGCATGTAATTGCCAATTGACAGGCTATCATCGGTTCTGCAGGTTCGAGTTCCAGCGCACGTTCCAGGTATTTTTTTGATTTAGGTAGTTCACGTCTATGATAAGCTTTTAAACCCTTGGTGAAATAATACTCACCTGTTGGGTGAAAAGTTAGAATTTTTGCCTGTTGTCCAAATTTAGAGTCTTTACTCATGTAATCCTCCATCTACAAGTTGATTAACCATAGTATTATAACATATTGGACTAAATTTGCCGAACAATTCAAGAAAATGGAAAATAGAAATTCCCATGCTTTCTTTAAGAAAAAATTTAAGTATCTTCCTAGTCAAATGGGGAGTCAAGATTAGTCGTTAATACAAATAAAGCCCTCCTATTGACGGAGGGCACAGTTAGTAGACAAAAGGGGTTGGAAAATATCTCTTTCATCAATTATGTTCCCTAACAAAGCAACACCTTCAAATCTCCAGATATGGTTCCTACCAAAGTTATGTAGAAAAAGTTAATTGGAGAGGAAGGTGCGAGACTCCTGCGGGAAAAGCACCGTCTAGGGGAGACCCTGCAGGCGCATTGGCGCCGAGGGCGGACCACCCGCGGAAAGCGAGTTTCTTGAGCGGAAATCAACGTCCAAATAACAAGCCAAAAAAACTGAAGACAAAGTTGATTTTCATCGAGTTTGTCTTCAGTCTGAGCCCTCCTAATGACAGAGGGCCATCACCATTCATTCGGTTTCTTTTGGTTCGTCCTTATCGGAATGTCTAGCCTTCAATACATCAAGCACCGCTTGGAAAGGCAATTCTTGTTCCTGAAGAAGAACGAATAAGTGATAAAGGAGATCGGCACTTTCCATGGAAAGTTCCTCTGCATCGCGGTTTTTGGCAGCAATGATGACTTCCGCGGCTTCTTCACCGACTTTTTTCAGGATTTTATCAACGCCTTTTTCGAATAAGTAAGTAGTATATGAACCTTCAGGCATTTCCGATTTTCTTTTTTTAATCAATGTTTCCAATTCCGCCAAGAAAGTCACATTCGCCTGCATGGCTTGTCCAGCTTCATTGTTTTGGTAAATCGTTTCGCTAAAACAGCTTGTTGCCCCTGTATGGCACGCTGGACCCGCAGGAACGACTCGAACCACCAATGCATCTTGATCGCAATCATACTTCATTTCGATGATTTTCTGTATATTACCGCTGGTTGCTCCTTTATGCCACAATTCATTGCGCGAACGGCTGAAGAAAATCGTTTCGCCTTTTTCGATGGACAATTTTAGAGATTCTTCATTCATGTAAGCAAGTGTCAGCACTTCACCGGTTCCGGCATCTTGAATGATTGCCGGTATTAGACCTTTATCGTCGTATTTAATAGTTTCAAGATTCATCGTACAACCACTCCTTGTTGTTTGAGAAACGCTTTGACTTCTTTGACGGATGTTTCTTTATAATGAAAAATCGATGCGGCTAATGCTGCATCCGCTTTACCTTCTTCAAAAGCTTCCTGGAAATGCCCCGCGTTACCTGCCCCACCCGAGGCGATGACCGGCACCGAAACAGCTTCAGATACCGCTTTTGTTAAAGCGATATTAAACCCTTGTTTCTCCCCATCACAATCCATGCTAGTCAATAAAATTTCACCTGCACCGCGGCTGACGGCTTCCTTCGCCCACGCGATCACTTCCCATTCAGTCGGTTTTCGACCGCCGTGGGTGTATACGCGCCATGATCCAAGCTCTTCGTCATATCTGGCGTCTATAGCGACAACGATACATTGTGCCCCAAAATAATCAGAACCCTCATTAATTAAATCAGGCCGCAGAATGGCTGCTGTATTTAAGGATACCTTATCTGCGCCAGCGCGTAAGATTTTCTTCATATCCGCTAGCGAATTAATACCGCCTCCCACTGTAAACGGAATTGCCAAGCTGCCAGCTACCGCTTGAACGACGTCGACAATCGTTTCCCTGCCTTCATGTGAAGCGGAAATATCAAGGAAGACAAGCTCATCGGCACCTTCCTGGTCATAAAAGGCTGCAAGCTCGACCGGATCTCCAGCATCCCTAAGGGATACAAATTGTATGCCTTTAACTACGCGCCCATCTTTTACATCGAGACAAGGAATTATTCGTTTTGTGAGCATTTAACCACGCACCTTTTCTAGTGCTTCTTCCACAGTAAAGCGATTCGTATAAAGCGCCTTGCCAATGATTGCCCCTGCAATTCCTTGAGCTTCATATTCTTTGAGGGTGATAAGGTCTTCCAGGGAACTAATGCCCCCCGAAGCAATCACCTTTTTCCCAGTTTCCTTCGCCATCGCCAATATACCTTTCACATTCGGACCTGAAAGCATGCCATCTGTCGCGATATCAGTGACGATAAAGATCTCTGCACCAGCATCGGCCAGTAATTTGCCAAGATCTATTGCAAGGGTTCCAGACGTTTGAAGCCAACCATGAGTGGCAACCCTGCCATCCTTCGCATCGATCCCGATTGCGATATGGCTTCCATATTTCCTAATCATATCTTTAGTGAAATCAGGGTCTGAAACGGCCGTGCTGCCTAGAATGACACGTTCCACTCCATTATCCAGGTAATGGGCTATATCCCGTTCAGTACGGATGCCGCCGCCGATTTGAATGCGGGCCCCTAACTCACTTGCAGCTTTAATTACGTACGAATCATTGATGCGCACTCCCTCTTTAGCTCCGTCAAGGTCGACCATATGTATCCAATCGGCTCCTTGGTCCGCAAAGCTTTTAGCCATATCGAAGGGGGAATCGCCATAAACGGTTTCCTGATTGTAATCTCCCTGGATTAAGCGGACGCATTTGCCTCCGCGCATATCAATCGCCGGGTAAATAGTAAAGTTGCTCATGCTTCTTCCTTCCCTTCTACTAATGACAGATAATTTCTCAAGAGTGACATGCCCATCTTCCCGCTTTTTTCCGGATGAAACTGCATTCCGAATACATTCCCTTTACCGACGATCGCCGGCACTTCCACATCATACGTCGCCGAAGCGGTAACGAATGATTCATCCGTATCGGCGTAATAAGAATGGACGAAATAAACATGTTCCTCTTCCAGCCCCTCATTCACTGGTGATGCGTGTTTAAATTCAAGACGATTCCAGCCCATGTGCGGCACTTTATAAACCTGGTCATTCGCATCCACTCCCTTAAAACGAACCACTTTACCCGGGATGAGCGATAATCCTTTTGCCGGTCCATTTTCCTCACTTTCATCAAAGAGAAGCTGCATACCAAGGCAGATGCCTAATAGGTAACCTCCACCTGCTACATATTCCTTCAGGAATTCATCTAGCTTTTGTTTTTCCAAAAGACCCATGGCATCCCTGAAAGAGCCAACGCCGGGGAGAATGATCCCTTTCGACTTTGAAAGTTCTTCAGGGTCATCGGAAATGAATGAATCGGCACCAAGACGCTCCAGCCCTTTACTTACAGAAAATAAATTCCCCATGCCGTAATCGACGATCCCGATCATTTACAACATTCCTTTCGTTGAAGGGATGCCTTTGACCCGTGGATCGATGGTAGTAGCTTCATCCAATGCCCGTCCTAGCGCTTTGAATATTGCTTCGATCATATGATGTGTGTTGTGACCGTAATGAACGATTACATGCAGGTTCATCCTGGCTTCAAGAGCGAGTTTCCAAAGAAACTCGTGCACCAGTTCAGTATCGAAAGTACCAACCTTTTGTGAAGGAAACTCAGCCCGGAACTCTAGATGCGGACGATTACTTAAATCGATGACAACCTGGGCGAGTGCTTCATCCATAGGTACGAAAGCATTTCCGTAACGTTTTATCCCGCGCTTGTCTCCAAGGGCCTCCACTAACGTTTGACCCAAGCAAATGCCAATATCTTCAGTTGTATGGTGATCATCCACGTCTGTATCTCCGTTTGCATCTACAGTCAAATCAAACTTCCCATGTTTCGTGAACAAATCCAGCATATGCGTCATAAACGGAACGCCCGTCTTAATGGAGGAATTACCTTCACCATCCACACCAAACTTCAAACTGATTTCCGTTTCATTCGTCTTTCGCTCCACACTAGCAAAACGTTCCATTACAAGTCCTCCTATCGGGGTAAGACCCCTTTTCCCAAGATGTCAAAAGCATATCAAAAGTCTTTATTTCAGTTTTTTTATTTATTTCGTAAGGATTCAGGCACTATTTCCCGGATTTTTTCACACCCCGTGATTCGATGGCACGGGCGTGGGCCTCAAGTCCTTCCATGCGGGCAAATGCAGCAATTTTTTCTGCATTTTTGCGGAAGGCCGTTTCACTATACATGATGATGCTCGATTTCTTTTGGAAATCATCCACATTCAGCGGGCTGGAAAAACGGGCGGTTCCATT
This sequence comes from Peribacillus sp. CSMR9, assembly GCF_033141925.1. Lineage (NCBI taxonomy): Bacteria > Bacillati > Bacillota > Bacilli > Caryophanales > Bacillaceae > Peribacillus > Peribacillus sp. CSMR9. The sequence continues at coordinate 118,938 of NZ_JAOPHO010000004.1, read as the reverse complement.
AGTAGGCAACACATGATTGGGACCTGCAAAGTAATCCCCTACAGGCTCCGAACTAAAGCGGCCAATGAAGATTGCCCCGGCATGCCGGATTTTAGCCATAACTTCAAGTGCATCATCGGTCACAATTTCCAAATGTTCAGGTGCAAGTTCATTTATGGCATCAATAGCTTCTGCCATATTCCCGCATACAACAATTCTTCCATAGTCCCTTATGGCTGCTGCAGCAATATCATGGCGCGGTAGTAACGCTACCTGCTTGGTCACTTCTGCGGCCACTTCTTCTGCAAGAGACGTGGACGTCGTCACCAAAACACTGCAAGCACGGGGATCGTGCTCTGCCTGTGATAGCAAGTCAGCCGCAACTTCTGCGGCGATGGCGGATTCGTCCGCCAATACCGCTATTTCACTTGGTCCTGCAATCATATCAATGGCGACATCTCCGAATACTTCCCGCTTCGCTAGCGCCACATAAATATTTCCCGGACCCACTATTTTATCCACTTTTTTTATTGTTTCCGTCCCATAAGCGAGAGCCGCTATTGCCTGAGCCCCGCCAACTTTATAGATTTCCGTAACTCCGGCAATTTTGGCAGCTGCCAACACCGCCGGCGATAATTTTCCATCTTTCCCTGGAGGAGATACCATAACGATCCGTTCCACCCCCGCTGCTTTAGCTGGCATCGTATTCATCAGTACAGACGAAGGATACGCCGCTGTGCCTCCAGGTACATAAACACCCACAGCATCAAGAGGTGTTAATTTTTGTCCTAGCATCGTTCCCGTATCATCAGTCATAAACCATGAATTTCGAATTTGTTTCTCGTGAAACAATTGAATATTATTTGCCGCTTCTTGAATAATATCAAGCTGCTCCGGAGTCATGGCCGCTGCCGCTTCTTCCATTTCCTGTTCCGATACAAGTAATTCCCCTAGACTGACACCATCGAAACGTTCGGTATAGCTATTTAAAGCGGCGTTTCCGCTTCTCCTGACTTCATAAATAATATCCTGAACCGCTTTTCTTTGATCGGCAGTACCTGCATCAACTGAACGTTTCAGTGAAATCCCTTCCGCAAACCGTTCTATTTTCATACGTTCACCTCATTTACTCAATAATTCCTGCTAGTCGATCGACAATTTCAGTAATCCTTGCTTCTTTAATTCGATAGCTGACAGGGTTTGCCACCAGCCTAGAAGTCACATCGGCAATTTTTGCATATTCTACGAGACCGTTTTCCTTCAATGTCCGTCCCGTTGAAACGATATCCACGATTCGTTCAGCTAAACCAATTAACGGTGCTAACTCAATAGACCCATTCAACTTAATGATCTCAACTTGCTCTCCCTGCTCGCGAAAGTAGCTGGAGGCAACATTCGGATATTTACTGGCTATTTTGGGGGCGATGTCACTTATTTTCGTACCAGGCAGACCAGCCACGGCTAAGTAGCAGGCACTGATTTTCAAATCAAGTAACTCATATACATCACGTTCTTCCTCCAACATGACATCCTTCCCTGCAATTCCAATGTCAGCAACGCCGTGTTCCACATAGGTTACGACATCCATCGGTTTAGCTAAAATGAAACGCAGATTCTCCTCTTCCACTTCAAGGATCAATTTCCGGGAATCATCAAACTCAGGAGGGAGACGAAAACCGGCCCTTCTTAATAGCTCTGCCGCTTCTTCAAATATTCTCCCTTTTGGCATCGCAATCGTTAAAAAGCTACTTTTCATCTTTTCCATTCCCTCCATTCCCTACAAATAAATGCACTTCAGAAAATGTTCTTGTAAAAGCATCGACATTTTGAACCACTGTAATATCTTGAATCGTTACCAATTTTCCTTCGGATCGTTTTGTTCTTGCAAATTCAATTGCTTCCAATCTCCGTTCGGGACTGAATAAAATACATTCCGGTGCGACAGGCTGCATCGGCTCCCCAAGAGCTTCGGCAAGGCGATCCACCCGGATTGCAAAACCTGTGGCAGGAGCATTCCAGCCGAACTTTCCAAGCAGATTATCATACCGGCCGCCATTGCCGATTGGCGAACCCACATGTCCCGCATACACTTCAAATAAAGTTCCCGTGTAATAACTCATATGACTGACCAATGTTAAGTCGAAGCTAACATATTGATCGACGCCAAATTCTTTCAACTGCTCAGACAATTCCTTCAGTTCAGCCAAAGAATCTTGCCCTTTATTATTTTCAACCAACCCTTGCGCCATTTTAAGGGTGCCTTCACTGCCTCTTAAGGAGGTAAATTCGATAAGCCGCTGTTTATCAATGGATGAAAGCGGCAGCGATTTTACATGCTCCCGAAAACCAACATAATTCTTTTCATATAAAAACTTCCTTAATATAGAGGCTCTTTCCTCCGTACCTAGAATGCTTAAGAAAAATTCTTGTAAAAATCCGATATGTCCAATGGAAATCTTAAATTCCTGAAGACCGGCAGCCTTTAGAACATCCGCAAGCAGGGCAATCATTTCAGCATCTGCACTAATGGACTTATTTCCGATACACTCAATACCAATCTGTTCGAATTCTGCCGGCCGGCCTCCTTCACGCTGCTGTGCCCGATATACATTCGCAGAATAGGCCAGGCGAAGCGGAATTTGCTGTTTTAATAATTTGGATGCTGCGACGCGTGCAATGGGGGCTGTCATCTCGGGACGAAGTACGAGCGTATGTCCCTGGGAATCAAGAAGTTTAAACAATTGTTGATCTAAAATTGCCGAAGCCTCACCAATTGTTTCATAATATTCCAAAGCAGGCGTTTCAATAAATTGATAACCCCACTTCTTGATTTCATCACTCATTTTATTTCTGGCCGATACTTTCGTTTCATACAGCACCGGCAATGTATCTCTCATGCCTAATGGTTTTTCAAACATAAATGGCTTCGTCACGACTGCACTTCCTTATGAAATATTGATTGCTATATATATCCAATCAGTCCGCCTAAAGGCAAAAACCAATGTCATTGCCATAATTCCTTTTTATTTATCTTTCCAAAATTGCAGGCTTAAATCCAAATTTCAGATAACATATAAAAATATTATCAAATAAAATGACATAATCATATAAATACTCAAAATAATCTATTAAATCACTTTAGTTCGCTAATATGGTAGCAAGGTGAAGCTACTAATAGTTTACCCCTGCCCCAACCTAACGTCAAGAAAAAGGTGAGTAATCCCATTACTCCAATCCCATGACGGTCTTTGATATTTCTTCATGACCGTTTTTAAGGTCAATTGGAAGGATCCATACCCTTTTCCCCGGATAAATATTCCTATCTTTAGCCATTCATTGTTATAAATGTATACCTTTTGGTTTAGCTGTTTTATAATATTAGGAGTTTGGTATTATTATAAATTTTTAGGGGGAAATGGAATTGAAGAAATATTTTTCTTTTTTTGTGGCGCTTATCGTACTTTTTTCGCTCGGTTTTAGCGGAACAAAGAGTTTCGCCGCCACTAAGATCGACCAGGATGAGCTTAATGCATACCTTTCTGAAGTCAGAATGACTCAAGAAGAATTGGAAGAGTATTTAGGCTTTTACGACTTAACATTGAATGAATTGGAATCTGTAGAAGAGTTGCGTGATACATTAGGACCGGCCGTCACTCCTAAGACTTTACAGGATCTACTGAAAGAATATGAAATGACTGAAGCTGAACTTACGGAATTATTAATAGATTACGGTGAATTGGAAGAAGGAGATTCCATCATCGATACCTTCCACTTCATTTACGACATAGAAGATATCATCGATTTGGAAATGGGTTATGATGATGAAGAGACGGAATATGATGATGAAGAGATCCTCGATTTAATGGATGGGCTCTTTTCTGAGATCGATCTTACAGACGAAGAGCTGGATAGATTCATGAACCACCTTTTACCTATCGTCGAGGATCCTTCTTTTGAAGATCGTTTAATGGCAATTTCCGATAGGATGAACCAACTCGATTATTTTGAAACAATTGATGAATTGTCTGCAGAGCAAGTGGCGGAATTGCTTTCTATATATAATGATCTGCAAAACTTGCTGCAAATTCAATTCAAATTCGCCTTAATTCAGGATGGCGTCACCACAAACCTATCCCTTGAGGCTTTATTCCAGCTTAAGGAATTGACGAATGCTAGTTTACTAGTTTCCATTTATGATTTAAACGGCAATCTATTGCTCGATTTTAAATTGACAGGTGAAATGATTGGTTCCGATTTAGTGAAAGAAACCGGTAATGACATCAAACAGTCCACTGAGGTCATTTCGAAAGTGGTTGAAGTAAAAAAAGAAAAGAAGAAGAAACCCGAGAAACACGCAAAACCCGTACATAAAACGGAAAAAGGCGGAGTGCTTCCTAAAACGGCTGGTAATTACCTATTCGGTGCTTTAATCGGTTTAGTGATGATGGGCATTGCTTTCGGATTAATTAGAAAAGCGAGACTTGCAAATTAAGATGAGCAAAAATAGGCAATCCAGGCATAAGAGAAAATGGTTACTCATCACGGCTGTTTGCTTTTTAAGCCTTGGTTTTTATTTTACAACGACAAACGCCTATACACTATTAAAAGGCTATGCCATATATAAATGGAATAAATCTGAAACACCCGAGACGACGGAGCTGGTCGAGGCGACGGCTAAGCTCCCAGGACCGAAGACGAAAGCAGATATTCCCGATGGGCCTGAACTATATGATGAACGGCCAAAGACAGGTGATTTGATGGGTGAGCTTTATATTCCAAAAATCGAGGCAACACTCCCAATTTACCATGGAACGGATGAAGATGAACTCGAAAAGGGTGTCGGCCATTATGCAGGGTCTGTCCTCCCCGGTGAAAAGGATAATTCCGTTTTATCCGGGCATCGAGATACCATTTTTAGAGATCTGGGTGAAGTCGGTAAAGGTGACTTGCTGATAGCCAAGACAAAAGCTGGTACGTTTACATATAAAGTGAGGAAGGTTCGTATCGTCGATGCAGATGACCGTACCGTGATCGTTCCCAAGCCTAAAGCAACACTTACAGTAACAACCTGCTATCCTTTTTCATATATTGGTAGTGCACCGGAACGATACGTATTGGTTGCCGATTTATTGAAAACGGAAATAGATAAATGAGATATGGGGGCTGAAGTTGTTCAGCCCTCTCTTCATAAATCTTAAAAAGATTGAGGTGGACAAGCTGAGTATGGATAAACAAGCGCAGGAAAAGTTTTTTCGAATCTTGAAAGACACTTATGAAACGACAGTGAACAAGGAAAATATATCGATTAACGAAGTCATAGATCATCTAAAGAATGAACTGACTCGGCTATACCCAAAATGCCATTAAAAAGACCTGCCGCATATTTGGGCAAGTCTTTTTTCATAAAGAAGTTTGCTGATCCCTCTCAAGCATTTCCTCTTTCGTATATATGATTTGCATTGGATTTCCCCCGACGAAAGCTCCCTCTGGAACATCCTTATGGACTAGCGTCCCTGCAGAAACAATCGCTCCATTACCAATTGAGAGCCCTGGAAGAATGGTCGAATTGGCTCCAATCAATACCTCATCCCCAATGACTACATCTCCTAAACGATATTCATGAATCAAATATTCATGAGCGAGAATCGTCGTATTATAGCCAATGACTGTATTAATTCCCACGGATATTTTTTCAGGAAACATCACATCCGGCATGACCATCAAAGCAAACGAAGTATGCTTTCCGACTTTCATATGTAAAAAAGTCCTGTAAAGCCAATTCTTCATACCCAGAAAAGGCGTATAACGCGCTAGCTGTATCACCACAAAATTCTTTACGACTTTCCAGAATGGAACGGTCTTATACACATGCCATAGTGAATTTGCCCCCTCAACTGGATAGCGGAACGTGCGTCTCATTTTCTATCCTCCATGAGCTTTTCAACCTCAACGATATTCAATAAATCTGCCATCTGCTCAAGCATATAGTCAGGATGGTAACTTTCCAAAAATTCACGGCCTTTAATGGACCATGAGACCCCTGCCGTTTTTGTCCCTGTGTTTTTCCCGCCCAAAATATCATGATAACTGTCACCAATCATGATCGCTTCCTCAGGAACCGAACCGAGTTGATTTAAAGCTTTTTCCAAAGGCTCTGGGTCCGGCTTTGCTTTTTCAACCTCATCCAGCGTGACCACCACTTCAAAGAACTGATCCAGTTTGCTTAATCTCAGACCCTTTTCGACGACATCACGTTTCTTTGTCGTAACGACCGCCAATTTATAGCCGCTCTGCTTCAATGTTTGAACGGTTTCGAATACCCCGTCAAATTGTGTGACAAGCAAATCATGGTTCTTCCAATTATGCTCCCGATAGAAAGCGATCATTTCATCCACTCGTTTTGGATCAATGGACGAAAAAGTATCAACCAAAGTCGGGCCGATGAATGTAATGATATCTTCCCGATTGAACTTTCCAGGACAAAAATGATTTAAAGTTTCTGTAAAAGAGGCGATGATCAATTCATTTGTATTGATCAACGTCCCATCAAGATCGAATAATAATGTAGTTATTTTACCGTTCATATACAGCTCCCTTTCTCTGTACTCTGTCAGTCCGATTCCAAATATACGCAACTGCCATCGTTAGAACAATAGCCGTGAGTAAGCGAATAAATAACAACGGCAAGACCGGAATCCCCAGTGGAATGAAAATCAGTGTGTCTTCTACAACTGCATGACAGGCAACTAAAAAGATGAATGCAATCGTCATATCCTTCTTCGAGACATTATCTTCTTTCGCTGCTTGAATCATTACGCCTGCCCCATATGCCAAACCAAGAGTCAAACCTGTCACGAAAGGCATCGAAGCATTCGGCTTCATCCCCAAGACCTTCATAAATGGAGCAAGGGCTTTTGAGAAGGCTTCCAGCCATTTCAAATCTTTCATGATTTGAACCACTACCATTAGCGGAATAACGATGACCGCCAGCTGGGCGATTCCGGAAAGGGCCTGGATGACCCCATGTAAAAGGATTGCACCCGCTCCGGTAATCTCAACAGTCTCCCCGATAGCCACTCCATGGGCCATTTCAGATCCGCCCTGCCAAACAAAATTGATGACGATTGCTGACAACAGCGCGAGCCCGACCCTTACTGTTAATATAATCCACAGCTTGACACCGGTTTTCATCGCCACACCTGACTCGATCAATAAATTATGTGAAAAAGATAGCATCATAGCGATAATGAAAACTTCTTTAACAGTCAAATCAAGCGTTAATATGCCCGCTATCGCTGCATACAAATTCAGGAAGTTCCCTAACACGAGCGGAATGGCCGCTTCCCCTGGAAGACCGATCAGATTCATTAAAGGAGCTATCAAGTTGATGATAAATGGTAATACAGGCGTATATTGAAGCACAGTGACGATCAGAGTAACTGGAAATATGACTTTTCCTAAAGACCAAGTTGTATTCAAGCCAGATAGAAGTCCCTTTTTAACCGAATCCACTATCACTATGCCCTCTCCCTTTACACATATTCCCTATTCATCTAAATATCTTTTGACTGCTTGCCCACTGACCCTTCTATAGACCACTAAAACAATGGCAACAACTACTAACACAATCGAGATCACTTGTGCGATCCGCAGTGATTCCGTCAGCATCAAACTATCCGTCCGGAATCCTTCAATGTAACAACGGCCGATGGAATACCATATCACATAGGTTAAAAATAGTTCACCCCTGCGCAAGTTCACTTTCCGTAAACTTAAGAGAATGATTACACCGACGATATTCCAAATCGATTCGTACAAAAAGGTTGGGTGATAATATGTACCGTTTATGTACATTTGATTAATGATGAAATCAGGCAAATGCATATTTTCCAGGAATGACCTTGATACTTCTCCCCCATGTGCTTCCTGATTCATGAAATTCCCCCAACGGCCAATTGCCTGCCCCAACAATAAGCTCGGTGCAGCAATATCCGCCAGCTTCCAAAATGAGACTTTCTTGACCTTGGCAAAAATTATGGCAGTTAACACCGCTCCAATCAATGCACCGTGTATGGCGATTCCGCCATTCCATATTTTTATGATATCCCCTGGGTTTTGTGAATAGTACTCCCATTGGAAGATGACATAATATATACGGGCACTAATGATCGCGATTGGGACGGCAAACAAAATCATATCAGTGAATATTTCCTTATCAAGACCTCTTCGCTCAGATTCCCTTAAAGCAATGATAAGACCCAGTAATACACCAAAACCGATGATTAGTCCATACCAATGTACCTGGATAGGGCCTAGATCAATTGCTATTGGATTCAGTGGCTGTATTCCTTGTTCCATTTTGTCCCCTCTTTTCCTATATACCTTTTAAAATTCATCATGTTCCGGATCTGCAATTGCATGATTCAAGCGATCTGAAAACTGTTCTGCAGCATTTACTCCCATTCGTTTCAGGCGGTAATTCATGGCTGCCACTTCAATGATAACAGCTAAATTTCGGCCTGGACGTACAGGTACGGTTATTTTCGTCACTTCTGTATCGATGATTTTCATTTTTTCTTCATCTAGACCAACCCGGTCATACTGCTTGTTTTTTTCCCATAGTTCCAGATTGATGACGATTGAGATCTTTTTATTGCTCCGGACTGCACCAGCTCCAAAAAGTGTCATTACATTAATGATTCCCAACCCTCTTATTTCAAGAAGATGTTCGATTAAATCCGGCGCATTCCCGACTAGCGTATCCTGGTCTTCCTGTCGGATTTCGACGCAATCATCCGCTACGAGACGATGACCCCGTTTCACTAATTCCAAGGCTGTCTCACTTTTACCGACGCCGCTTTTACCGGTGATCAGCACACCTAGCCCATAGATATCCACCAATACACCATGAACAGCAGTAGTGGGTGCCAATCTACTTTCAAGGAAATTGGTCAAACGGCTGTATAAACGTGTTGTCTTCATACTAGACCTCATCACAGGAACGGATTCCCGCTCAGAAGCTTCAATCAACTCTATCGGCACTTCCTGACCACGCGTAATGATGATGCCTGGAGTAAAGTCCCTGCATAACTCTTCCATCCTTTGTATTCGCTCCGGTTCATTCAACCGATTAAAAAAGGACATCTCCGTCATACCTAAAAGCTGTACTCGATCCGCGGGATAGTAATCAAAAAAACCGGCTATTTCAAGTCCTGGACGAGATAGATCACTCGTCACAATTGGTCGGTTAATTCCTTCTTCCCCACTGATAAGTTCTAGGCCGAACGCTTCAACTATATCCTTTGTACGGACTTTTGCCATATATCTTTCCTCCTTTTGGAGCGATGCTATTTCTAGAGATACTTTTACTATTTTAGCATTTTTCTGTTAATAACCAAACAAAGCATTATCGATTTATTGATTTTTTATTCACTTCCTTCGGCTGATGGCAGCGGGAAGGTCCCTGTGAATAGGAAAAAGATGAGATGAACATACATGAATCCTTACACTCGTTTCATGCCAATATAAGAAAGCCCGCCAGTTTATATCGGCGGGCTCACTTGTAGACAAAAGTAGTCGGAAAACGTATCTTTCAACAAATGATGTTCCCGAACCAACTCCAAAGCCTTCAACTACTTAGGTATGGTTTCTATCTAAATTCAATAAAAAAGTTGATTGGAGAGGAGCGTGCGGCAGGAAAAGTGCGTCTAGGGGAGAACCCCGCAGGCGCAAGCCAGGAAAAGCGATTGTCTGGAGCGGAAATCAACATCCAAATTGTACAAGCCATAAAAAAAATGTAGGCAAACTCGATTTTCATCGGGTTTGCCTACATTCTGAGCCCGCCAGTTATATCAGCGTGTTTTATTTTTCTTCAGGAAACCGTTATCGCAGCAGTCTTGGTTTCTGCAAAAACATGAAGAACAGGGACCTCTTCTTTAACCGTTTTAAACTTAAGGACCTTTTGAACGACATCACTTTTCTCTTCGATGATGGTCATTCCTTCCAAGCTTACATTAAAGCTTCCTAAGTTAGATTTTAACTCTCCTTCAATCGCCTTACCTTGTGGCAGGATCAGCTGGACTTTTCCTGTAACTGACTTAGCATGTATTGAATCGCAATCCATCCCTGAATTTGTACAGACGATTTCCCCATTGAAAGTTTGAACATCCACTTTCTTGAAGTACCCATCGGCATTAATCGCTCCATTCAGGGTCTCAGCTTCCAAGTAATTAAAGTTGGTATCTGAAATGGTGATCATTCCATTACCCGTTTCAAGCTCACACGAATCACCTGTACCCTGCATGATATGAATGGCACCATTCGCTGTTTTTGCTTTAAGGTTCTCTGATTTCAATGACTCTGTCGTGATTGCACCATTGAACATCCTTACATGAATGTCATCATATTCCTTCCTTGGAATGTACATGATCATATCGACCTTTATGGATTTTTCACGAACCTTGAACTTCATCTTTCCATCCTCGATCGAAAAATCGACTTCCTCCAAAAAGTTTTTCCTAGCTTCTTCCATATCCTCCACCCGGTATACCTTAGCTTGGCATTCAACCCGGACATCATTCTGATTCCATGTAGCGATTCTTATTTTCCCATTTGCTATATCTACATCAACTTCATTTAGAAAATCATAATCATGCTGAAAAATATGACTGACCTCCACAGATTTCCCGAAATTGAAATCAAGGTCTGTTTCTTTGATTTTCTTAAAAGCAGTTTCAACGAAATCAATAATCTTTTCTTTCGATGACTGGATATTCTTCTTAAACGTATCCTGAGTGCTTCCTTCGCTTTGCTTATCCACGACAACCGTCGATAATTCATTTTGTAATTTCTGCTCTTTTGCTTCACTTTCCTGACTAGCTTTTTCTAATTCTTCTAAAAGGCCCATAGCTTCTTCCGCTGATAGCTTGCCATCTTGAATCATTTCTAAAATTTTCTTTCTTTCCTCCTGCATGAACATTCCTCGCTTTCTCCTATCATTTTATTTATACATACGCCCAGATATCTAAAAAGTTTCATAAATACCATTTTTCCCATCATTCGACAAAGGAAAATGACAATTTCCGAAAAGGGAATTGTACGATTTCCCCGGAAATATCTTGTTTACCTATTGTTTAATCAAATGATTGATTAAATGCACACTGTCATTTTTCTACAAAAAAAACAAGCCGGCCGGCTTGTTCTTTTAAGCATGTTCATGCTCTTGTTCTTTTTCTTCAATCCAATTTTCCATACGAATTTGATCACGAGTCAGTACTGGTTTTAAGTATTTCCCCGTATATGATTCGGACACTTCACATATTTTTTCAGGTGTACCATAAGTGACGATCGTTCCGCCCTTGTCTCCGCCTTCCGGACCTAGGTCAATAATATGGTCCGCCGTCTTGATGACATCCAGATTATGCTCAATCACCAAAACTGTATCCCCATTGTCAACCAGCCGCTGCAAGACCTCAAGCAACCTCGCTATATCGTGGACATGAAGTCCTGTAGTTGGTTCATCCAAGATATAAAAGGAGCGCCCAGTGGAACGGCGATGCAGTTCAGAAGCAAGTTTCACCCTTTGCGCTTCCCCCCCTGATAAAGTGGTCGCAGGCTGTCCAAGCTTGATATAACCCAAGCCAACGTCAAAAATCGTTTGTAGCTTACGTTTGATTTTCGGGATATTTTCAAAGAAACTAACGCCTTCCTCAACTGTCATATCGAGAATGTCAGAGATGTTTTTCCCTTTATATTTCACTTCAAGCGTTTCCCTGTTATAACGTTTCCCATGACAGATTTCACAGGGGACATAGACATCAGGGAGAAAATGCATTTCAATCTTGATAATGCCATCACCACGGCAAGCTTCACAGCGGCCGCCCTTCACATTGAAACTGAACCGTCCTTTTTTATAACCGCGGATCTTCGCTTCATTAGTCGAGGCAAAAACGTCACGAACATCATCAAATACACCTGTATAGGTAGCTGGATTTGATCGTGGCGTTCTACCGATCGGTGATTGGTCAATATCAATGACTTTGTCTAAATGCTCAATGCCCTTGATCTCACGGAAATCTCCTGGTCTAGCTTTGGCCCGATTCAGCTTTTGAGCCAAAGACTTATGGAGGATCTCATTCACCAATGTACTTTTCCCTGATCCCGAGACTCCTGTAACGGCTGTAAAGACTCCAAGAGGGAATTTTACATTAACATTTTTCAAATTATTTTCCTTGGCTCCCTTTATTTCAATGACACGGCCATCATTCTTCCGGCGTTCCAATGGCAAAGGAATGAATTTCTTCCCTGCTAAATATTGGCCCGTTAACGATTTAGGATTATTCATGACCTCTTCCGGAGTCCCAGCGGCCACTATTTCTCCCCCATGGGCTCCTGCTCCAGGACCAACATCGATCAAATAATCCGCTGCAAGCATCGTATCTTCATCGTGCTCAACAACAATCAGGGTGTTCCCGATTTCGCGCATATTCTTTAACGTTTCAATTAATCGATCATTATCCCTCTGATGCAGCCCTATTGATGGTTCATCTAAGATGTACAGGACTCCTGTCAATCGGGAACCGATCTGCGTCGCCAATCGTATACGTTGCGCTTCGCCGCCTGATAATGTTCCTGCCGCCCTGCTCAACGTCAGATATTCCAAACCTACATTGGCTAGAAAACCGAGCCGCTCATGAATTTCACGTAAAATCAATCTCGCTATTGCAGCTTCCTTTTCAGTCAGATCAAGCTTATCGAAAAATACTAACGCATCTTCCACTGATAAAGCTGTTGTTTCACTTATATGGGCCCCTTGTATGAGCACAGAAAGACTCTCTTTTTTCAATCGGTGACCCTTACAGGTTGGACAGTGGTGTTCTGACATATATTTCTGCATTTGCTCACGAATAAAGTCTGAACTCGTCTCCTTGAAGCGCCTTTCAATGTTTCTTAAAACTCCTTCAAAAGGAATATATCCTTCTTGCACTCTTCCAAAATCATTTTTATAACGGAAATAAATCTTATCTTTACCTGAACCAAGCAAGACCTTCTCCAATTTATCTTCCGGTAAATCTTTAACGGGCATATCCATATCTATCGCATAATGGTTGGCTACCGCTTCAAGAAGCTGGGGATAATATTGAGAACTCGTCGGCTCCCATGGCGCAATAGCATGCTGACGGAGGCTTAATTCCTTATTCGGGATGACCAGATCACGGTCCACCTCAAGCCTCGCCCCCAAACCATCACAATCCGGGCAGGCTCCAAAAGGGCTATTGAAGGAGAACATCCTCGGCTCTAACTCTTCAATCGAAAATCCGCAGTATGGACAAGCATGATGTTCACTGAACAGCAGCTCTTCTTCACCCATAACGTCAATGATGACCTTGCCTTCGCCAAGCTTCAAAGCACTTTCCAGTGAATCTGCCAGCCGCGCCATGACACCCTCTTTAATGACGATCCGGTCTATTATGACTTCAATCGAATGTTTTTTATTTTTTTCGAGAGTGATCTCATCACTAAGATCATGCATTTCCCCGTTCACACGAACTCGGACATATCCTTGTTTCTTAACTTCCTCCAAAACCTTTGCATGTGTCCCTTTTCTGCCTGAGACAAGCGGTGCCAATACCTGAAGCTTGGTTCGCTCAGGGTAATCAAGGATGCGGTCCACCATTTGCTCAATCGTTTGTGAGGTGATTTCAATATTATGGATCGGACAGGTCGGCCTGCCCACCCGTGCATATAACAGCCTTAAATAATCATAGATTTCCGTAACAGTCCCTACGGTTGAACGAGGATTTCGACTGGTCGTTTTCTGGTCTATGGAAATGGCTGGTGACAAACCTTCAATCGCATCGACATCCGGTTTATCCACTTGGCCCAAAAATTGACGCGCATAAGCGGACAGTGATTCCACATAACGTCTTTGCCCTTCTGCATAAATCGTGTCAAAGGCCAAGGAAGACTTTCCAGATCCGGATAATCCGGTTAGCACAACAAGTTTGTCTCTCGGTATCGTGATATCAATATTCTTTAAATTGTTGGCCCTGGCGCCTTTTATCACAATTTTATCCATTGCCATGTTTCGTCACCCTTCCGCTTTTAACTCTAGTAATAAATCACGTAGCTCGGCAGCTCGCTCGAAGTCCAGTGCCTTAGCAGCTTCCTTCATTTCTTTTTCCATGCTTGCCATCACTTTAACACGCTCTTTTTTAGGGAGCTTCGCGAGGCTTGGTGCAAGATCTTCTTTATACGCTTCTCCTTCTTCGGCTACATGTGTGGCCCTGATGGAGTCTCGGATATCCTTTTGAATGGTTTGAGGCATTATTCCATGCTCTTTATTATAATTTTCCTGTATTTCACGGCGCCGCCTCGTTTCATTGATGGCAAGTTCCATCGAATTCGTGATGCGGTCTGCATACATGATAACGTGGCCGTTTGCATTACGGGCTGCACGGCCCATCGTTTGAATAAGCGAACGTTCCGAGCGAAGGAACCCTTCTTTATCGGCATCCAGAATGGTCACTAATGACACTTCCGGAATATCCAGGCCTTCCCTTAATAGATTGATTCCGACAAGTACATCATATTTGCCCATTCGCAGTTCCCGGATGATTTCTATCCTGTCTAAGGTCTTCACTTCCGAATGAAGGTATTGGACCTTGATGCCAATTTCCTTTAAATAATCAGTTAAATCTTCAGACATCTTTTTCGTTAAGGTCGTAATGAGGACACGTTCGTTCTTTTTGACCCGCTCCTGTATTTCACCGATCAAGTCATCTATCTGTCCTTCAATTGGCCGCACTTCAATCGTTGGATCCAGCAATCCGGTTGGACGGATGATCTGCTGAACCATTTCTGGCGTATGTTCGAGTTCATATGGTCCCGGAGTTGCCGAAACGAATATGGATTGATGGACCTTTTTTTCGAATTCTTCAAATCTTAGAGGCCGGTTATCTTTTGCAGACGGCAGACGGAAGCCATGATCGACAAGCACTTGCTTTCGTGCCTGATCTCCATTGAACATGCCCCGGATTTGCGAAAGGGTAACGTGTGATTCATCCACGACCAATAGGAAGTCCTCTGGAAAGTAATCCATTAAAGTGTAAGGTGTCGCACCTGATGGGCGAAGCGTTAGATGGCGGGAATAGTTCTCTATCCCTGAACAAAAGCCCATTTCCCGCATCATTTCCAAATCATAACGGGTCCGCTGCTCCAAGCGCTGTGCTTCAAGAAGTTTTTCATCTTCCCTTAATTCCTTTAATCTCTCTTCCAGTTCCATGTCGATATTCTGAATGGCTATCCTCATTTTCTCTTCTCGGGTTACGAAATGGGAAGCTGGGAAAATAGCGATATGTTCGCGTTCACCTGTGATTTCACCAGTCAGGGCATCGACTTCACGGATACGGTCTATCTCATCTCCGAAAAACTCGACCCGTACACAATGTTCATCGCGTGATGCCGGGAAAATTTCAACCACGTCACCGCGAACGCGGAAAGTTCCCCGTTGAAAAGCAATATCATTCCGCTCATATTGAATATCCACGAGCCTGTGGAGCAAGGCATTTCGGTCTATTTCCATGCCTGTACGGAGAGAAACAACCATCTCCCTGTACTCTTCCGGAGAACCCAGCCCATATATGCACGAAACACTGGCAATGATGATGACATCTTTCCTTTCGAACAATGACGAGGTTGCCGAGTGACGCAGTTTATCGATTTCATCATTGATGCTTGCATCTTTTTCGATGAATGTATCAGTGGAGGGAACATAAGCTTCTGGCTGGTAGTAATCATAATAGCTGACGAAGTATTCAACGGCATTATTAGGGAAAAACTCTTTGAACTCACTGTAAAGCTGCCCTGCCAACGTTTTATTGTGGGCAATGACAAGTGTCGGTTTATTGATTTGTTGAATAACATTCGAAACGGTAAACGTTTTCCCTGTCCCCGTTGCCCCCAATAATGTCTGCATTTCCTTTCCCTCTTTAATGCCTTCGACAAGCATTTCAATTGCTGCAGGTTGATCTCCTTGAGGAGAGTATTTTGAGACTAACTCAAACTTATCCTTCACCAAGCATAGCCTCCTATTGAAATATTTTTATATGAAAACGGGACATGAGCATATCCCTTCTATTTATTCCGGTTTAAGAAAGTATATATACTCATTCTACCACAATAGCCTCAAAACAAACCAGCAATAAGCGAACATCCATTCTATTTTTTGGTTTTATGGACTCATAGTTTGTTGAGGGAAATGGAAAGTTTTTAGAAAAAAAAAGCACCTTTGATGTCAGGCGCTCTTGGATGTTCGTTTCATCATTCTTTTTGATAACCAAAATCCCACTGTAAGGGATAAGGCATCAACGATGATCAATAAGTTTGTATGCGTATAACCTTTATATGCAGAAGCTGTAATCAAGGCAACAGTTAAAACAAGGCCCACGACATTGTTATAGGTGACTCTTGAAAATAGCATGACAAGTAGACAAGGAAAGAAAAGGGCAGAAAGAATTTTAATCATTTTTTCATCTCCTTTATAAGAGAAAAATAGAGTAGTTTCAGTTTAAATGATTATGAAGTTTTTTGCCAATTAATTTCCCACTAGTTTTTCAAAAGCATCCTTAGAAGATCGTTCCACCCACCCATCCATCAATTATGCCCATAAAAAAAAGAGGCAAACCCCTTTTAAAGGGATGTTTGCTTCTTTTCAGACCAATCAATATGGATCGGCTTCATGTCCTTTTCTAACTGCGACCTCCGGGTTATCCGTTCCACCCAGAGGTTTTGAAGATTCAGTATTTTCAGAAGCCGAGGCTAATCCCTCTTTCAATCTGCGGCCATACTCTTCATCAGCCTCTTCAGCGAGGGCAATCATTTTTACCTGAATGCGCTTGTCGGCAGGAGCCAATGCCGACACTAAATTGGAGATTAAATCATCTTTTTCCCAATCTTCGAATTCACGGAATGTTTCACCGGCCTGCTTCGTATTGCTTTGGCGATCGATTGTCTCACGGACAAGTTTCCCTTCTACCATAGGTGTATACTCCTTGCCCGTCTGTTCAGCTTCTTTCAAACCGCCAACTGTTGATGGTTCGTAGTTGATGTGGGGGCTTTGGTCCCCCCTGCCAACTTCATATTGCATCTGTCCGCCAGTCTGATTCGTGGCTGTCCGTTTCTTTGGAGCATTAATCGGTAATTGCAGGTAATTCGCGCCAACACGGTGACGCTGTGTATCGGAATAAGAAAAAGTACGTCCCTGTAACATCTTGTCATCCGAGAAGTCCAATCCATCCACTAGGACACCCGTGCCGAATGCAGCTTGTTCCACTTCAGTGAAATAGTCTTCCGGATTCTTATCCAATACCATCGTACCGACATGCAGCCATGGGAATTCATCTTTCGGCCAGATCTTTGTATCGTCCAGTGGGTCAAAATCCAATTCAGGATGATCGTCATCACTCATGATCTGTACGTTTAGATCCCATTCCGGGTAGTCCCCACGTTCGATCGCTTCATATAAATCCTGTGTGGCATGATTGAAATTCGTAGCTTGTATTTCATTAGCCTCTTTCTGTGTCAGGTTCTTGATCCCTTGTTTCGGTTCCCAGTGATACTTGACAAGTACGGCCTTGCCTTCCTCATTCACCCATTTATAAGTATTTACCCCTGACCCTTGCATCATGCGGTAATTGGCAGGAATGCCCCAAGGGGAAAAAACAAACGTAATCATATGAAATGTTTCTGGGGAGCTGGAGCAAAAATCGAAAATCCTTCTTCCGTCCTGGATATTCGTAACCGGATCCGGTTTGAATGCATGGATCAGATCAGGGAATTTCATGGCATCTCGGATAAAGAATATCTTCAGATTATTCCCTACAAGATCCCAGTTCCCATCTTCCGTATAAAATTTTACGGCAAACCCCCTGGGATCACGTAGCGTTTCCGGTGACGTCCCTCCATGAATAACAGATGAAAATCTCACGAATACCGGTGTTTTTTTACCTTTTTCCTGAAAAACCTTCGCTCTCGTATATTTTGAAATCGGCTCTTCCCCTGCTTTACCAGTCGGAACAAAATAACCATGTGCACCTGCACCACGGGCATGCACGACACGTTCAGGAATCCGCTCCCTATCGAAGTGGCTGATCTTTTCCAGGAAATCGTAGTTCTCAAGTGTACTTGGACCTCTGTTCCCTACAGTTCTAAGACTCTGGTTATTCGTTACGGGGTGCCCTTGCCTGTTCGTTAATGTTTCTTGCGCTTCATCATTGGTTTTTTTGGATTTATCAGACAAAAAAATTCCCTCCTTTGTTAATAAAAGCCAACATACTATACTTTCCCCTATTCCCTTTATTTCACTCTTCAATCTTCAAATTTAATAGAAATCAGATAAATAATTGCTTTTCTCCTATATGTGAATAAGTATATTTTCACTCCATTAATAACGCCGCTTCATAAAATCGAAAAAACATATAAGGAATCGAGGTACAAAAACGCGTAATTTGCAGGATATTAGAGCTAATAAACAACTGCCATTTTAGTTGGATCAGGATTCATTCCCAATCCTACGGAAGAAAAACTGTTAGCACCCAGTAACTATCAAGATACGCTGCAAACGGGATTCATGATGGATTGAAGCTTTAGAAGCATGAAGGGAGCATACCCATTTTTGTATAAGCTAGCAAAACCCAAATATAATGAAGTAAGGATAAAAAACAAAAAGCGGGGTGCCTTCATTGGACGAATCAATATTAGGAAGACTTGGCAGGATGATGACTGGAAAAACCAGTCGTTGGATTGTCATTGCTGTATGGATAATTACAGCAATTCTATTAACCTTCACATTGCCTGCAGTAAATGATCGAACAGCGAATAATGCCGCTGACTTGCCTGCAGACTCTGCTTCTGTCGTGGCTGATGAACTTATTAACGAAGAGTTTCCGAATTCTTCAGGATTACCGGCCCTGCTGACATGGCATCGGGAAGGAGGACTGACAGCAGCCGACTTGGCCGAAATCCAGTACATCTCCAAAGAACTTACAGATAACCCACTTACACAGCAATCTTTTTTACCACCGCTTCATGACATCCCATTGCCTGCTCTGCAAGAATCAGTTTCAGAGGATGGAACGACTTTCGTACAGCCGCTTTTCTTTAAGGAAAAGACCGGGACTGCCATTCTGGAAAAAAATCTTGGAACCATTAATGAAATAGTATCGGAACGCATTGGATCGGACCCATTCAAGGTCCCGACGGATTCAGATGAATTATCCCTTCGAGTGACGGGCCCTGTAGGGATATCCGTCGATGCAACGGGATTATTTTCAGGTGCTGATTTCCAATTGCTTTTAGCGACTGTAATACTTGTACTTGTTGTCTTATTACTCATTTACCGTTCCCCGCTTTTAGCCATCATCCCGCTAATCGGAGTAGGCTTCGCCTATCTTGTCACAAGTCCGATCCTTGGATACATGGCAGACCATGGTTGGATTACAGTCGATTCACAGGCCATTTCAATCATGACCGTATTATTATTCGGTGCCGGAACGGATTATTGTCTATTTTTAATCTCTCACTACAGAAGTGAATTAAGGACTCATGAAAGTAAACGGGATGCCATGATCGCGGCATTCAAAGATTCATCAGGCGCCATTGCGATGAGCGGCCTTACGATCGTCATTTCCCTACTAACATTGCTTGTAGCCAAATACGGAGCCTATCACCGTTTTGCTGTACCATTCAGCTTGTCCATTTTAATCATGATGGTAGCGGCTTTAACACTTGTACCGGCATTGCTTTCTGTATTCGGTAGGGCTTCCTTCTTCCCAATCGTTCCTCGCACACCAGAAATGGAAGAAGCACGTGCTAAGAAAAAGGGAAAAGCCGTCAAAAAACTTAAAGGATCAGGCCGAATCGGTAATTGGATTGGTCATATCGTCACAACCAAACCATGGATCGTCATTCTTACATGCCTGATCATCTTCAGTGTTTTAGCTGGATATTCTTCGCAAATAAAATATTCATATGATATTCTCTCTTCTTTCCCTAAAGATATGAACTCCCGGGAAGGCTATACTGTCATATCCAACTCTTACTCACCAGGCGAACTGGCACCAGCCACAGTGGTTGTCGATACGGATGGTAAGGATATCGATTTGTCGGATGCATTAAAAGGGATGAGCATCGTTGAAAGTGTTGCTGATCCAGTTACAAGTAAATCAAATAAAAATCTGCAATCCTATGAAGTCACATTCAACATAAACCCATATGATATCGAGGCCATTGATTCAATTCCAGAAATCCGCAATATGGTGGAGAAAGAATTGAAGGCGGCCAATGTCTCTTCAGTTGATGAAAAAGTTTGGGTTGGCGGGCAAACTGCGACACAATTTGATAAAAGGGATACCGTAAAAGCCGATGAATTCATGATCATCCCGATTATCATCGTCCTGATTTCCTTGCTCCTTTTAGCCTACTTGCGATCTATGACAGCCATGGTGTATTTAATGGGAACAGTCATACTCTCATTCTTTGCGGCTATGGGCTTAGGCTGGATAATCTTGCACTATTTCATGGGTGTGGATGCCATAGAGGGGACAATTCCACTTTATTCATTCGTATTCCTGGTCGCACTTGGAGAAGACTATAACATTTTCATGGTTTCAAGCATTTGGCGCAAGAAAAAAACGATGCCAATCAAGCAGTCCATAAGAGAAGGCGTTACAGAAACTAGCGGTGTGATCACTTCCGCCGGAATAATCTTGGCAGCCACTTTTTCCGTTCTTGCCACACTTCCCATTCAAGTATTGGTTCAATTCGGGCTCATTACCGCCCTGGGTGTGTTAATGGACACATTCATCGTACGCCCTTTCCTGGTTCCTGCGATAACCGCCCTACTTGGCCGACGTGCCTTTTGGCCGAGTAAAGTGACTAATCAACAAGTGAAACAACATGACAATTTATAAAGAAAGGTAATCACACCTCTTCTTAAAAGGCCCTGTGCCCCTTAAATGCACAGGGTTTTTACACGTTTTCTAAATAAAGGAAAACTTTCAGTTGACACTATTACTTTCACCTCTTATAATTACATTAAGTTCAAGTATCTCAAATTAAAGATATATAAGTTCAAGATTAATATTCAGGAGGAATAACCATGACCAATACAAAATGGACAGTCGACCCTACTCACAGTTCTATTGAATTTTCTGTAAAACATATGATGATTGCTAAAGTAAAAGGTAGTTTTAGCAAATTCGAGGCAATCATTTCAGCAAATCCATCGGATCTAACAACTGCGGATATCGAGTTTACCGTTGATGTGGCCAGTATTGACACACGCAATGCAGATCGGGATAATCACTTGCGTTCTGCTGACTTTTTTGATGTAGAAAAAAATCCTACATTATCATTCAAATCAACAAAAATAGTGAACACGGATGATGAATACGATGTAACAGGTAATGTAACCCTTAACGGAATCACACAAGAAGAAACTTTCGCCATCACCTTCGAAGGCCAAGGAAAAGATCCATGGGGTAATGAAAAAGCAGGCTTTAGCGGAAAAGGGAAAATTAAACGCAGTGATTATGGTTTAACCTATAACGCAGCATTAGAAACAGGCGGCGTACTAATCGGGGATCAAATCACTCTAACCATCGAAATCGAAGCAGCTAAAGAAGCTTAATGAAAGAAAGAAGCAGCCATCCCTAGGATGACTGCTTCTTTCTACATTTACCGGATTTACGAATTCCTCGTTTTATACAGTAAATAAATGAAGTATGGAGCCCCGATGCTCGCTGTAAAGACACCAGCCGGTATTTCCAAAGGTGAGAATAAGGTCCGTCCAACCAAATCCGCCACCATAACCAGGATGCCACCTAGCAAAGCTGAAGTCGGCAATAACACTCCAAAACTCGAACCAACCAGCCTTCTAGCCATGTGGGGTGCCATTAATCCCACAAAGCCTATTCCTCCAGCAAAAGCTGTAGAACCACCAATCAATGCTGTACTGATCATCAATAATGTAAATCGCTGTTTTTGGACATGCCCCCCAAGCCCCGTTGCAAGGTCATCGCCTAGCTCCTGTAAATTAATATTTCTAGCATACAGAAAGGCAAGTAAAAGGAATAGAATCGTCCACGGAGCAAGCACAGCAATATTACTCCAGCTGGAGTTTGACACTGATCCCGTGATCCAAAGGTTTGCCTGGCTCGCTAGAAAGACTGGGCCAAGAATCATCATCATTGTTGTGAGTGCCTTCATTAAAGCCATCACCCCAATCCCGATCAACACAAGCCTTATCGGGGGAACTCCATTTTTCCAGGCTAAGGAATAAACAAGTAAAGCTACGACTGTCGCCCCAATGAATGCAGCTAACGGCAGCCAATTGATGCTCACCGTTAACGAATGATTCTTGTCGCTAAAAATGGCCATGAAACCAACGACCGCTACAGTCGCTCCTCCTGTTATCCCCAAGATGTCAGGGGAGGCAAGTGGATTTCGAATCATCCCTTGCAGGATTCCTCCAGCTACAGCAAGACCCATCCCTACCAATAGAGCAACGATTATTCTAGGCAGCCGGAAAGATTGGATGATAAGCCGATCGCCCTCAGTTCCCCCTCCGCTAAAGACCTGGAGGACACTCAAAGGATGTATATTCATTTCACCCACTCCAGTACTGATCACAAATACTAATGAAGTGACTAAAAATAATATAAAGATCACGATCATGGCTCTTTTATCCATTAAGAATGATATTTTTTCATTAAAAAAACGAAAGCTCTTAAACGATTTCATCGA
Organism: Peribacillus sp. CSMR9; assembly: GCF_033141925.1. Taxonomy (NCBI): domain Bacteria; kingdom Bacillati; phylum Bacillota; class Bacilli; order Caryophanales; family Bacillaceae; genus Peribacillus; species Peribacillus sp. CSMR9. The sequence goes on along the minus strand of NZ_JAOPHO010000004.1, from coordinate 96,156 downwards.
CCGCTGAACCCCTTTCTAGCTATATAAATAAAGAATGGGGTTCCGATTATGGCTGTCATTACTCCAACCGGAACTTCTCGAGGCATCAGGATATACCTGGATATGATATCTGCTGTGATCAAAAGCACCGCTCCGAAAAGTCCAGAGAACGGAATCAACCAGCGATGATCAATGCCTACTATTGAACGGGTAAGATGCGGAACGACAATTCCTATAAAACCAATCGGGCCTGCAACCGCCACTGATCCTCCAGCGAGCAGAATGATTGCCAGTCCCAGAACAATTTTAAGGAAAACTATATTCAGTCCAAGACCTTTTGCAACATCTTCACCCATGGATAATACATTCATTTTACCGGAGACGACCAAGGCAATGCCCCAGCCAACAGTAAGATAAGGCAGGACGGCTATTAAATTGTCTAAACTTCTTCCGGAAACTGAACCAGCAAGCCAGAATAGGACTTGCTCTAAAAGGGCCTCGTTGGAAACGAGAAGACCTTGTGTCAGTGAAGATACCATGGCAGTCATGGCTGCACCGGCCAATGTCAGCTTCATCGGTGTCAAGCCGCCCCGTCCCATGCTTCCAATCATATATATGCTTATCGCGGCTATGGCTGCCCCTATAAAAGACAACCAAGTGAATACTTGAAGATTGCTTATCCCAAAAACGGTGACCCCAGTGACAACCGCCAATCCCGCGCCTGCGTTGACCCCGAATATATCTGGAGATGCGAGGGGATTTTTAGTCAGCGTTTGCATCAAAACCCCCGAGATGGCTAAACTTGCACCAATTGCCGATGCGATCAGGGCCCGTGGAAGTCTGACTGATTGAATGACAATGTGTTCATTCGTCCCATTGAAATGGGTAAAAGCATCAATGGCCATTTGCCATGTTGTATTTGTATATCCGTATACAATGCTTGAGCATAGTAAAAACAGCAGCAAAAGAATGGTAATGAATAGCCCCATCCATTTCTGCCATGAATTTTTTAATAACATAACCAGTTACCTTTCCAATCATGTTTGTAAATCCTTATTTTATTCAATTGTACTGGCGTTAACAGGATTATGTCAATGAATTTGAGAATCATTTTCAATTATATATTGACAGAAAAGTATATTCATTTTATGATGATGCTGGTAAGTGCGAATGATTATCATTTGCTTTAAAATTGGGAGGGATACATAGATGTTTAAAATAAAGTCATTTTTAACGATTTTTACAATATTTGCAGTCTTCCTTTTAGCAGCTTGCGGGAATTCGAAGGATCAAGCCGAAGGAAATAAAGCTGAAGACAAGAAAAAAGACACAAGCTACACAATAGAGCATGCCATGGGCACTACCGAATTGAAAAAAACGCCTAAAAGAGTGGTCGTTCTAACAAATGAAGGCACTGAAGCATTACTTGCTTTAGGAATCAAACCTGTTGGTGCCGTTAAATCATGGCTTGGTGACCCTTGGTACGACCATATTAAAGATGATATGGATGGGGTCGAAGTTGTTGGTGTTGAACATGAAGTTAACTTAGAGAAAATCGCATCACTGAAGCCTGACTTGATTATCGGAAGCAAGATACGCCAAGAAGCTGTTTATGATAAGTTAAATGCAATCGCCCCTACCGTTTTTTCTGAAACGCTAAGAGGAGATTGGAAAGAAAACTTTAAACTATATGCGAAAGCCTTGAACCTTGAAGAAAAAGGAAACGACGTAATTGCTAAATTCGATAAACGCACAGAAGATCTTAAAGCTAAATTGGGTGATAAGGTAAATCAAAAAGTTTCCATTGTTCGTTTCATGGCTGGAACAACTCGTATTTATTATACAGATTCATTCTCTGGAGTGATTTTCGATCAATTAGGATTTAAACGTCCAGAACAACAGAAGGAACTGTTCACTCCAAATAATAAATTAGGCAACCTTGCCATCGAGGTTGGGAAAGAAGCCATCCCTAAAATGGATGGAGATATTCTCTTTTACTTCACCTACGCTCCTGAAGGAGACAAACAAGCACTAAGCACTGCAAAAGAGTGGACTAATGATCCACTTTGGAAAAACCTTGATGCAGTCAAAAAAGGAAATGCTTATGAGGTTAGTGACGCAACATGGAATACGGCCGGCGGAGTAATAGCAGCTAATAAAATGCTGGACGATATAGAAAAAATCATGCTTAAAAAGTAAAAAGACAGGATCGCGATCCTTCTGAAAAACGGCCTTTCTCGATATAAGATTCGAGAAAGGCCGTTTTACTTTACATTCATGCGCTACGCTTTAATGACTTACCCCGCTTGTCCACTTTCCTTTAATTGATCGTCAACGAACAAGATGCCCAATTCGTAATGCTCCCCGTCAAATAAGGCTCTTTGCACAAAACGAATCTGTTCATTATTATCGATGACCTCAAGCTTGCAATGCGCCCGGTTTATTTGGAGCGCCCTGTATAACTCTTCTTCTTCCCTGACGACGACACCATTTATTTTCGAAATGACCTCCCCTTTAAGCAACCCCATCTTATCTGCCGGAGATTGAGGGATTATGCCTAAGATCTGGACACCAAGCTTACTTTTTGAAAAATAAAAAGGGAGCTTTTCATCCATTGCCTTTTGGGAATAATGCAGGAATTCTCGACCCAGGATTGCTAAAATGGCCGTAATGATTGCCAATGGCGGGTACCAGTAACCAACTGCCGCTAATAGAGTAATCACAAATCCCAATGCTCCAATCTTTTTGCCTTGCGCCCTAATGGCCTGTTCCGGGAGCGTCCCATGAACTTTTTGCTTGAAGCCGATTAAAATGGGAAGCACGATTGGCGACAGATTTATGGCCCCGATTGAAAAAACCGGATACCATTCGAAAGGCGCTGGAAGCTGTCCTCCTGGAATCATAACGAACATTGGAATTAGCCAGATTCGCTGTGAAACATACACACCTATCGGCTGCCCCCTCTTGGATACCTCCAACTGTGGGGATACCTTTTTACTTCCATTGCCTACAATCAAAAACCCTTCAGCAATCAGCAATAACCCTATCAAAATAACAAGTGTCGGATATACGGACCGATCCAGCTGATTAAACGCATCCTGAAATACCGTCAGCTTGATATCTCTATCATATAAAAAGAAAAGGATAAAGAAAGTGAGTCCCACCGTATAAACGGGGGAAACGAACCTCCTTTTCATGGATAACATAGACAAGATCGTAACCCCTGCCATGATGAACAGCGCCGCCAAGGGAATGGTGAGTCCCAAAGCCAACGTGAGGACAGAAAGGATTAATCCCCATATCAACCCTTGAGATAACATGGAACGCAGCTCCATGGAAATACTGTAGATCTTCGTATTAAAATCATGGCGTTCCCGTTTAACGCGAAGATAGCCGATGAATAAACAATATGCAATCGAAACATAAAGCAAAGGATGAAGGAAGAGTTTTCCTAATCCCATTAAGCATGCTATCAGCCAATCCGTTGTCAATTTCTATCCACCATCCTCAAAAGTAATCAAAATTTTGTTGAATTTCGTTCTGGTCATATACCTCCTATTCTATCAAAAATGTAACCTCCCTGCCTATTAAGATGCAGAAAAAGTAGCTTTATCTTTTGTTTCCCCTACACTGCCTTCATGTTTCCAGACGGAAGCTTGATCAAGCGCAAAAAAAGCACCGCTCCTTAAGCTGCGGTGCCTTCGCATTATTTCACTAAATAATTCAAAGCCGTGCGTAATTGAATATCATTATCTTCATCCTGGATCTTTTCCAGTATGGCGGATTCAAGATGTGCCGCGGTTTTAGCGTCCAGCTTGCCAGTCACTTTCAGTCCAAACTGTTTTTGGAATGCTTTTACAGCGACTTCCGTACCCCAATCGAAATAACCATCCTCACGACCCGGTTCAAATCCAATTCCTTTCAGAATGCTTTGTGCATACTGGATTTGTTCATCGTTCATATCCCGCTGCAGGACCTTCTCAACGGCCAGCTGATGGGCATTAAAGTAATCTGGCTGTTTTACTTTGATTGTCGGTTTGATCCCCTTTTTATGGATCCAGTTGCCTGAAGGCGTCAGCCACTTATATAATGTAAGTTTAATCTTACTGCCATCACCCATCGGTACAGCTTGCTGTACTGTGCCTTTCCCGAAGGTCTTCTCGCCGACCAATGGATAACCTCCCGCCTCCTGCATGGCGCCAGCCAGGATTTCCGAGGCTGATGCGCTGCCTTTATCCGTCAAAACGGCAATGGGATAATCTTTCGCTTTCTTAAGGCTTGTAAAAAACGATTGGGTTTCTCCCGTTCTTTCTGCAATTTGCAAATAGGGCTTTTCTTTTGTGATGAACTCGCCAAGAATCGTTTCCACACTAGAAAGAAGGCCACCTGGATTGCCTCGTACATCTATGACCAAGCCTTCGATTCCCTTCTTTTCCAGCTCCTTCATCTGTTTTTTGAAATCAGTGGCAGTATTCTCCGAAAATGTAGTCAACTCGATGTAACCTATTTGTTCTCCGGCGACTTCCTTAATTGATGAAAATACGGTATCCAATGGAATTTCAGCACGAACCATATTGAATTCAAGTGGATTGGCAACCCCTGCCCGCTTTATTTCCATTTTTACGGGTGACCCTTTTTCGCCACGGATTTTCAGGCGTGTTTCATATAGATCTAAACTTTCTACACTTACACCATTCACCTTAAGGATTTGATCTTTCGGCTTTAATCCAGCTTTTTCGGCAGGCGAGTCTTTGTAAGGAGATACAATTATGACCTTACCATCTTCCATTCCAATTTCAGTCCCTATTCCTTCAAAAGAGGAGTCCAAGGTTTCATTGAATTGCTTAGCGGTCTCCTTGTCCATATATACGGAATAAGGATCTTTCAAAGCTGACAGCATCCCTTGGATGGCACCTTCCACCAGATTAGAACCGTCCACCTGTTCTACATACTGGCTTACGATCAAACCGTAAGCTTGTTCCACTTTTGCCCATTCCTTATCCTTCGGTATTGTTTGACTTTCTTCCTTTGCTTCATTCTTATCCGGGAAGCTTGTCCAATATATGCCCCCCACTGCTCCAATGGCTAGTGACATGATGATTGCTAGAGGAAGTACCCATTTTTTGACCATATTTATCCCCATTTCTGACCCTGATATGTATTTCACTATATGTGGGGATTGGAATGAATATGCTTGAAGAAAATGATACACCACAAAAAAACAGATTAGGAATTTATCCTAATCTGTTTTTCCGATGATATATTGGGTATTAAATATTTATATAGTTTAATGGATTAACAGCATTTGACTTACTATAATTCCATGGCCCTTTATGTAACTCAAAGTGTAAATGCTGACCGGTTGAATGTCCAGTGCTACCCATGATGCCAATTTGTTGGCCTTTGGCAACAACAGAACCTTCGCTTACTTGTCTAGATCTTAAATGTGCATACACAGTAGTCCATTGCTGACCGCCGATTGAATGGGTAACAAAGATGACGTTACCGTATGTACTTGATAAGTAAGAACGGCTTACGACTCCGTCGGCTGCCGCTACTACTGGAACCGTTCCGCTAGCAGCAATATCGATGCCGGCATGCTGTTTATTCCAACGTTCACCCATTCTTGATGATACATATCCTGCACTTGGTCTAGTGAAAGTACCCGATGATACAGCTGGCACTTGACTTACATTAGACGAAGAGAGTGAAGGTGATGGTGATGAACTGTTGCTTTTTGCACTGGATTCTGAAGAAGTAGATTGTTTTTTAGATTCGGATGCTCGAGATGCTGCTTGTGCTGCCGCTTGAGCCGCTTCTTGCTCTGCACGTTTTTGCGCTTCGGCTGCCGCTTTTTTACGAGCTGCTTCCAATTCGGCAAGACGTTGATGCTCTAAGTTGATGGCTGACTTGATAGCTTTTTCTTGAGCAGCAAGATTCTCTTTTTCTTCCTCTAAGCCCATCTTCACATCTTCATGTTCTTGAGTTTGTTTCTTTAATTTCTTAACCAATGCGTCCTTTTCTTGCTTCTGCTGCTTTTGTTGCATTTGAATTTCCAATAGTTCAGCTTTTGCCACTTGTAAACTGGCAAGCTTCGTTTCAACGGCATTTTGCTTTTCTTCCAGATCCTTTTTATCCAGCTCATGCTGTTTTAAAATATCCCTGTCGGCTTCAGCAATTGTCGCTACAGCTCCGACACGGTCAACTAAATCCCCAAAACTGGATGATCCGAATAATACTTCAAGATAGTTCACGTCCCCACCAGTCTCCTGGAAAGAAAGTGCCCTTTCCTTCAATACTACATTACGTTTTGCGATCCGCTCTTTTAATACTTTAATCTCTTCTTTCAATGCCTCTATTTCTTTTTTCGTTTCTGTAATTTCAGCATTTTTAGCATCGATTTTTTTTGAGGACTCTGCAATTTTCGCTTCAATGGCCTCGATTTGTTCTTCTGCTGTCATTTGCTTATCCTGCAGGTTATCGATTTTCTTCTCCGTGTCGGAAATATTCGATTCAACCCCCGAACGTTTTTCCTGAATGGATTCTTTCTGTTTTTGCAGATCCGAAATCGACTCAGCATGAACCGAAGGTGCCGCTAAAATGCTTCCCAACCCAATCATGATGGAGGCATTCATGGCAATGATATTTTTTTTCACGTTTCATTTCCCCTTTCAATCCCGTTACATCCAGTGCCTTGTAACGTCTCTCTATCTGTATCTGGCTTCTTTTAATATTCGAGTGTAAAGATGCTTTTTTATACTTTCAAGAACTTCCTAACGGACATCAAGCTGCCCCATATCCCGATAACGGCGCCAATTACAATGAGGATGGCCGAAACTTGATAAATAAATGGGTTTGCAGGTAGAAAATCTATGAATTTGAACGTAATCTGCGGTGCAGCATATTTATAAATATTGTAGTAGAGTGCAGCAATCAGACCGATTGGAACGATGGAACCGAGGATTCCCAACCATAGTCCTTCCAAGAAGAATGGCCAACGGATGAATGTATTCGTTGCTCCCACTAATCTCATGATCTCAATTTCTTTTCTTCTAGCTACAATGGTAATTTTAATCGTATTCGAAATCAGGAACATTGCAGTAAATAGTAATCCTACAATAAGAACGATCCCTATGTTTCTCGCGATATTCACGAATTTGAATAGTTTCTCGACGTAGCCTTGTCCATATTTAACACTTTGGATATAATCAAGACCTTCGATTTTCTTTGCCACCTTGATGACATCTTGCGGAGATTTCGTTTTGATGATATAAACGTCCCTTAATGGGTTGTCCTGTTCAAATGGTTTAAAAGCATCACCATTATCGCCCAAATCATCTATTAAATTCGTAAGCTCTTCATCTTTTGGAGAGAAGATGACTGATTCAATGCCCTTCATCTCCGTAATCTTCCTACCAATTTCTTTTATATCGTCATCATTCGCCGCATTATCAATATGTGCACGAACTTCGACATCTTTCTCCACATTTCCCGCGATATGATTTAAATTCATCATGAGCACTAAAAAGACGCCAACCAATGTTAGTGTGACCGTTACTGCACTGACTGAAGCAAACGTCATCCATCCATTACGGCCAATATTTTTAAAACTTTCACGGAAGTGACGGAGCAATGTTCTAAATTTCATATCCGTAATCACCTCGATGTTCATCGCGAACTATTTTTCCACTTTCAATGGCAATGACACGTCGTTTGATATTGTTGACGATGTCCCTATTATGAGTGGCCATGACAAGTGTAGTTCCGCGTTTATTAATTTCTTCAAATATGTTCATGATTTCCCACGATGTTTCAGGATCAAGATTCCCTGTAGGCTCGTCGGCTATGACTACCTTAGGATCATTGACGATCGAACGGGCTATCGCAACCCTTTGCTGTTCCCCACCAGATAACTCGGAAGGCAGCATCCTTGCTTTATGTTTAATGCCAACCAGATCAAGAACTTCCATGACTCTCTTTTTGATTTCTTCTGGTTCCTTTTCGATAACTTCCATGGCAAATGCTACATTTTCATATGCAGTGAATGTTTGAAGGAGTTTAAAATCTTGGAATACCATACCGATATTACGGCGGAATAGAGGAACTTTCGAATTGCGGATACTTGGCAGGCTAATGCCATTGACCAAGATATTACCGCTTGTCGGCTTTTCTTCCCTATACATCATTTTGATGAAGGTCGATTTTCCGGCACCACTGGGACCTACTACATAAACGAACTCGCCTGGCTTTATTTTCACATTGATACCATTAATGGCAATTACGCCATTTGGATATGTCTTTTTCACATCTATCATTTCTATCATTCTAAAACCACCTAATTTGCTTGTATTATCACTATGTATCTACAGCTTTTTCGACAATTTTCACTGAAATCTGACAGGAATCTCTCTTACTTGAGCACAGAAACATTATAACATCAAATTTTGTCAAATTAAGCATAAAAAATATTACAGTTTCATTTCAGTTAGACATATATCAACATCTATGTAATATTCCTAGGATTTGATTGCTTGATAAGGGATTAAATGTGGTTATTCGAGGTTTTTAAAGGAGACTAAATGAAACGTCCTGCTAAGCAGAACGTTTCATGATCTTTACTTATGTTCGGCAAGCCATTCCGCGACCATACTCGCTTCCTTGCCTTGGATTATAGCTTTTGGCATTGCACCTTGGCCATTCGCAATGACCTTTTCGATGTCCGCTTTTGATAGCCTCGAGCCGACCTTCGTTAAATTCGGTCCCACACCGCCTTCGAGATTCACTGCATGGCAGCTTGAACATTTGTTTTCGTAAATTTTCGCGGCATCACCAGCACCAGCCGTTGTCGTTTCGCTATTTTTAGCAGGCTCTTTATCTGCAGCATCATCATTTCCACCGCATGCTGCCAAGGCCAAAGAAGTACCCAGAAATAAGGCTAACCATTTCATTTTCATTGAATTTACCCCCTCTGATTTATACCAGTACAAGAACATTATACCAATTTCATTCCAGTTTAAAACCCTCCCCAAGTACCTCCGATGCGTCGATTACAATTACAAACGCTTTAGGGTCAACTTGTTTCACCATTTGTTTCAATTTGGTGAATTCCGACTGGTCTATTACGCACATCATTATATAGGACGAGTATCATCCGTATAGCCGCCATATCCCGATATCCCTGTAACACCACCCCGGTCATGGCAATTATGGCCGAACCAACAATCACCCATCAATACTCCATTAACTTTTGCATTAAAGGATGCTTCGCCTCCCGGTTTCTTTTCCTCTATATATAGTATTGGCAAAACGAAGCAGAACATCCCTTTTCATATCCTGTTAATGTCAGCCAGAGGACGTGTTTAATAGGTCATTCAAGGATCTTTCATTCATACAAAACCATAAAAAAGCCGGACCGCGAAACGGTCCGACTTAATATCTTATAATTTTGAACGTAAGTACGCATCAATGAACATATCAATATCCCCATCCATGACAGCTCCCAAGTTTCCGGTCTCCGCACTAGTACGGTGATCTTTAACCATGGAATACGGGTGGAAAACATAAGAACGAATTTGGCTTCCCCAGCCAATTTCCTTTTGCTCACCGCGGATTTCATCCAAATCCGCTTGTTGCTGTTCAATTTCGCGTTGATACAATTTGGCTTTCAGCATATTCATGGCTTGGGCCTTGTTTTTGATTTGCGATCTCTCGTTTTGGCACGTTACCACAGTATTGGTAGGTAAATGGGTGATCCGGACTGCCGAGTCAGTTGTATTGATATGCTGACCACCTGCACCACTTGCCCGGTACGTGTCGACTTTCAAATCTTCCGTGCGTATTTCTATATTGATCGTCTCATCGAATTCCGGCATGACTTCACACGAAACGAATGAAGTATGGCGCCGTCCCGATGAATCGAAAGGAGAAATACGGACTAGACGGTGCACGCCCTTTTCCGCTTTCAAATAGCCATAGGCGTTATGGCCTTTGAAAAGTAAAGTGACACTCTTGATTCCAGCTTCATCACCTGGAAGGTAATCAAGGGTTTCCACTTTAAAGCCTCTTTTTTCACCCCATCTTGTGTACATACGAAGTAGCATGGAACCCCAATCCTGGGACTCCGTTCCGCCTGCACCTGGATGAAGTTCAAGAATGGCATTTTTCGAATCATATTCTTCACTTAGTAAAAGTTGAAGTTCAAAGTCATTCATCTTTTGTGAAAGAATCGTGATTTCTACTTCCAGCTCAGCCAAAAGTTCTTCATCATTCTCTTCTTTCACTAGTTCATATGTCAAATCCAGATTTTCATATGATTCATTAAGGTCGGACAATTGATTCACTTGTTCTTTCAAAGCATTCGTTTCATTGATGACAGTCTGTGCTTTTTGCTGATCATTCCAAAAATCAGGATGTGTCATCTCATTTTCAAGCTGTGCGATTCGTGCCTCTTTTTCATCTAAGTCAAAGAGACCCCCTAAAGTCCGTTAATCGTTGCGCTGTCCGTTCGAGTTCATTTCTAATTTCTGCCAATTCCATTTCTCTTCACCTCATTAAGTATGTTAAAAAAAATCCCTGTAGAGGGATTCGCTTCATTACAAATTAACCTCTTCAAACTATATGCAAATATATTGCTTTATGCAAACTAAACATGAAAAGAGGCGGCAAGCGTTAAACTTTACCGTCTCATAATCATTATACACCTAACTTTAGCCTAAATTACCATGGCAATTCTTATATTTTTTACCGCTGCCGCATGGACATAACGCATTCCGGCCAACGTCTTCCTTTTTACGGGCAGGGGCCTTTTTCACTTTTCCCCCGTCTTCTTCCTTCGGGTTGACCGCTTGTCCTTTTATGACTTCCTTCCGCTCTAAATTGTTGCGGATTTCAGCCTTCATGATATATTTAGCGACTTCATCTTCCATAGAAGCAATCATGGCTTCAAACATTGCGAAACCTTCAGATTGATATTCACGTAACGGATCGATCTGGCCATAAGCACGAAGGTGGATCCCTTGGCGCAATTGCTCCATTGCATCAATATGGTCCATCCACTTACTATCGACTGCACGAAGAACGATTACTTTTTCGAACTCACGCATTTGTTCTTCGGATAGCTCTTCTTCTTTTTGGTCATAGCCTTCTTTCACTTTTGCTAAAATGAATTCAACCAATTCCAATTCATCTTTTCCATCTAAATCATTTACAGTGATTGAGCCTTCATTGAATAGGTTACCATTCAGGTAATCGACTAAACCTTGTAAATTCCAGCCTTCCTCATCGCCCATTGGTGCAAATGCGGCAACATTGCGCTGGATGGATGCAGTAATCATCTTTTCGACGATTTCACGTAGGTTCTCACTTTCCATTACATCGAAACGCTGCTTATAAATAATTTCCCGTTGTTGACGGAGAACATCATCATATTGCAGTAACTGCTTACGTGAATCAAAGTTATTGCCTTCGACCCGTTTCTGTGCGGATTCAACGGCCCTGGTCACCATTTTACTTTGAATTGGCTGGGAATCATCCATACCAAGACGTGCCATCATGCTTTTCATGTTATCCGAACCGAAGCGGCGCATCAATTCATCTTCCATTGATAAATAGAATTGAGTGACCCCTGGGTCTCCTTGACGGCCGGAACGACCACGCAACTGGTTATCTATACGCCTGCTCTCATGGCGCTCCGTACCGATGACAGCAAGCCCACCAAGCTCCTTGACACCTTCACCAAGCTTGATATCCGTACCACGTCCTGCCATGTTGGTAGCGATCGTGACTGAGCCTTGATTACCTGCATTCGCAATGATTTCCGCTTCACGTTCATGGTTCTTTGCATTCAAAACATCGTGAGGGATCCCTTTTTTAGATAAATAGGCAGAAATGACTTCAGATGTTTCGATGGCAACCGTACCGACAAGCACAGGCTGACCCTTTGTATAACGTTCGGCGATGTCTTCCACGACAGCCTTGAATTTTCCATCAGTTGACGCGTATATAAGATCTGCCCGGTCATCCCTAACGATATTCCTGTTTGTCGGGATCGCGATGACATTCATATTATAGATATTGCGGAATTCCTCTTCTTCCGTTTTGGCTGTACCAGTCATACCGGAAAGTTTTTCGTACATCCTGAAATAGTTCTGGAACGTAATCGTCGCAAGAGTCATGCTTTCATTTTGAATCTCAAGGCCTTCTTTCGCTTCAATCGCCTGGTGGAGACCTTCACTGTAACGGCGGCCCTTCATCAAACGGCCAGTGAATTGGTCAACGATGACAATCTCACCTTCCTGGACCACATAATCCACATCCAAATGCATGGAAACATGCGCCTTCAACGCCTGATTAATATGATGATTCAAAGTAACGTGACTAATATCGAACAAATTATCGATGTTAAACGCTTTTTCAGCTCGGTTCATCCCATCTTCGGTCAGCTGAACACCTTTTGTCTTTTCATCATACGTGTAATCCGTATCTTTTTGTAACGTTCTCACAAACGCATTGGCTTGAATATAAAGCTGGGCCGATTTTTGTGCGGAACCGGAAATGATCAAGGGCGTTCTCGCCTCATCGATCAAAATCGAATCGACTTCATCAATGACAGCAAAGTGCAATGGGCGCTGTACCATTTGTTCTTTATATAACACCATATTGTCACGTAGGTAATCAAAACCTAGCTCATTATTCGTGCTATACGTAATGTCAGCATTGTACGCCTCTTGTTTTTCTTCTTTAGAATGACTGTTCAAATTCAATCCGACGGTCAAGCCAAGGAAATCATACAATACACCCATCTCAGTAGCATCACGGTGTGCCAGATATTCGTTGACAGTAACGACATGTACACCTTTACCAGTAAGCGCGTTTAAATAAACCGGCATGGTGGAGGTTAATGTTTTACCTTCCCCCGTTTTCATCTCGGAGATATTTCCATCATGAAGCGATGCCCCACCCATGATTTGAACACGGTAAGGATATAAGCCCAGAGCACGCTTTGCCCCTTCACGCGCAACCGCAAAAGCCTCAACTAGCAGATCATCCACTGTTTCCCCGTTTTGATAACGCTCTTTAAACTCACCCGTTTTGGCACGCAGCTGTTCATCCGATAACGCAGCCGTCTTATCAGCCAGCGCTTCGACCTGATCAGCGATTTTTTCCAAACGCTTTATTTCCCGCTTATTCGGATCAAAAACTTTATTTAATATATTAAGCATTCAATAACGCTCCTCTATTATGGTAATGATCGTTCAATAACAAAATTCATATAAGTAAGAAGAAACACACCTTCTATTATTACAATCCACGCTTAATTTTACCACTTCTACCCTAGAGGTACAACTTCATGTCACTTACCTGGTATAGACCTGAATACAATTCTTGCGAAAAACAATGGATAAATGAAGAGTAAAACTGTTAAAATAAAAGGAAGTATAAAAAATATATTGCAAACTCCCCACTATTCCAAATGCAACTGAGAACTATCCATAACCTTCCATCACTAGATCTGTGTCCTTCTCTAGCGATAGCATGTCAAGGTAATCAAACCTTACAGGCTCCATGCTTTGAATGATTTAATGTGGGCTACTCAAACTTATAAGCAGAAGATAAATAGAACATGTTTCGAGGTGGTATTGATGATTGGTAAACGTGTAAAAAAACTGCGAGAAGAAAAGAAAATGTCCATGACTGAACTCGCCGATAAAGCGGGGGTGGCAAAGTCTTACTTAAGTTCGCTCGAGCGAAACTTACAAACGAATCCTTCTATTCAATTTCTTGAAAAAATCTCCGCCGTGCTTAACATTCCTGTTGATGCCCTTCTTTACGATGCACCAAATAAGGAAAACTTGGACACTGACTGGATGAAAATCGTTGAGGAGGCTATGAATTCGGGTGTATCAAAACAACAATTCAGGGAATTCATCGAGTTTAATAAATGGAGGAAAGATAAAGAAGAATAGTAGTTTAATAATCTACCTACATAATCCGGAAGAATACAGCTTGAATGAACTAGACTTGCTAGAATCTCATGGAAGAACAACCCTATAAACAGCTAATGAATTGAACCACTGTTTATAGGGATGTTCTCGCTCCTTTTCAGTACTCAACTTCCATCGTTCTCCTCTAATGTAACCTCAAGGCTTTCCCGTTCAAAAAAAGCACTAATTTCCTCTTTTTTGAAACCCAAGCTCCTTGCTTCTGAAATCAACTTTACCCATTCTTGATCTATTTCCACATTAGCCACCTCTTCTACCTCCTAAAATACTCTTTGTATTTCAGGCAGACCAGCCATCGCAGTCGCTAAACCTTAGACCTGTGCCTTTGCGCCCTAATCTTCCAATAAGTTTGCCTTTGTCGTGTTACTATTACCAAATACATTACTTTTAAACATATTATAACGGATACACACTCCATATATTGCTATTTTATGTCGGTAAACTATCTAAAAGCAAACCTTTTATCCGACAAAATATTACAATATTAGGAATATTTAATATTAATTCAATCATTATCAAAGTCCTATTCATATTCGCTTTTTTATAAAATGGGGGATACTGCCTTCATTAACCATTCGATGGGCGTATTAATTCTCTCTTTAGGTGCAATCAATTTTTTGCACAGTTAAGTCCTCACCGCAGATCGGGCAAAGCCACTTTCCATATTCGGCACTGCTAAAGGAAGCCCTATGGTATTTATGGCAATTGTTTCGATATAAAAAATGCCCCCTCTGCACCTTGATCAAATGTTTTTTTGCAAGAAACTACTCGTTCTCTTTAAAGAATTAACAACTTGAGTATAGTACAAAAGTTGGAGGTATTTGAATAGGTAAAAATAAACGTCTATCTCGTTAAAGAACAAGAATTGTTCGTTAATTACAGTCATTTTTTATACCTTTTGATTATATCCATCTAACTTTAGTAAAATAGTAATGAAATAATCAACAGCAAACATATGGACTCATCGGCTATTAATGTAATGGGAAACTACCAAAATGTATAAAAAAAGCACAACCCAGAGGCTGGGTTGTGCTTTCGATCTAAGATTAATATATTTAACTAGGTTCAATTAATCCGTAGCGTCCATCTTTACGTCGGTACACCACGTTCGTTGTGTTAGTATCCGCATTCGTATATACGAAGAAACTGTGACCAAGCATATTCATTTGTAAAATGGCTTCTTCACTGTCCATCGGCTTCAAATCAAAGCGCTTATTGCGGACCACTTCAATATCAGTATCCTCTTCGAATTCATCCACCACTTCGTCAACTTCCGTATTGAAGGCGAATGCCTCAGGAGTCGGAGATAGGTTGTTCCGGAACTTACGATTGACCTTCGTTTTATGTTTACGAATTTGGCGTTCAAGCTTATCATTGATCAAGTCAATGGCAGCGTACATATCCGCATTTTCCTCTTCAGCGCGAAGAACCAAATTCTGCATAGGGATCGTCACTTCGACTTTGGATGTATTATTGTTCACTTTCAAATTCACTAACACATTTGCATCTGGTGTATTGTTAAAATATCGTTCTAACTTGCCAATTTTCTTTTCGACGTATTCTCGAATTGCTGGAGTTACCTCAATGTTTTCACCGCGTACGTTGTAATTCATAAAGTGAGTCCTCCTTAAATTAAGACTATACAGTTAGATTCTACAATACCCCTCCGGTTCCCTTTAGAAACACATCATGAAATATGTCGAAATTATGAAGCAATTGTCGGAAGGTTTTGGAAAGGGTTGATGTCTGCCCTAGCTTCATTATAACAAATGCCTAGCAATAAAGAAAAAATTAAGCCCGAATTATTTACAGAAAATTTAAAAATATTTAACATAAAAACCGTTTGGAATCCAAACGGCTGGGTAATCAATTTCTTTTATCGTAGAACATGCCATCGATTGATAGACTTTCATAGGGGTTCGTGTACTTATTAGATGACTTTTTCTTCTTATTTATTTCCTGGATGTCCCGCTTTATCTCCAGCTTTTGGAGATAAAGCATGCGATCGACCTGTTCGTTAAGTAACATTGTTGCACGGCCAAGCTGTTGCTCTTCACCAGTAAAAGGCGGTTTGATTTGAGAAAGAAGTTCATCCCGCTGGTCAATCAGCTGTGTGAACCTTTCTATTTTATCTTCACGTTCTGCAATCGTCCGATCTTCCAAAACGGCAAGTAATTCAACAGTCAAATCATGAAATGTTTGAATGATCATTACACTTGACCGCTTTGTGTAAACTGTTTTTTCCGGTTCATCTGAATAACTTCCTTCCAGGTATTACGGAAGTCAGTAACGAGTCCCTCGACCTCTTCCAAGGCTGCAACATCATTTTTCATATTCGCCTCTATCAGACGTCGGTTCATGAAATCATACAGACTCATCATTTCCTTGGACACTTCGACATCCATATTCAGCGTCACCATCAATTCATGGACAATGTTTTGCGCCTTTATGATGTTGGTATTTTTCGCTTCGATATTTCCTTCTTCAATTGCTTTTTTCCCAAGCATGATGAACTTTATGCAGCCATTATAGAGCATTAATGTAAGCTCTCCCGGGGATGCTGTATTGACTGAACTTTGTTGATATGATTGATATGGATTATTTATCGCCATATTTATCTTCCTTTCCGACTTGCCTTAACTAAAATAAGAAGCTAACGATGAACTTTGGCTGTTTGCCTTTTGAATCGCTTTTTCCATGGCCGTGAACTGATTGTAGTAGCGCGATTCCAATTTCATTAACTTTGCTTCAAATGTTGATATCCTCTTATCCAACCCATCAACCAATTTTCCAATTGTAAAATTGTTATTAACATATCCGGCCTTTCCGGCCTTTTCAGTAATCACTTTCATGGATGATTCTATATCATCCCGTAACCGGCGCGCGAGGCCTTTATCGCTTTTCTCCGTTCCATTGGCCATGAACATATCATAAATCGCATTGGGATCTTCACTAATTGCTGCCCGGAGCTTGTCCTCATCAATCGTTAATTTACCGCCCTCCAAATAATTCTTGGTCGTAGTGATACCCAAACTGCTGAGATTGTTTTTTCCTGTGATTCCATCCACCGAGGTGTATAGGGACGTTCTCATCGTAGTTAGGAGACTTTTTAGTGTTGAGTCACTTTTTAACGTTCCGCTCTTCGCTTTCTCATCCCACATCTTCACTTCATCTTCTGTCATTGCCTTCTTTTGCTCAGTAGTAAGCGGGGTAAAGGAGCGATATTTCGCTTCACCTGTTTTATCCTGAACCTTTTTAATGATTTCATTGTATTTATTCACAAACTGAGTGATTGTGTCCAAGATGGAATCCACATCAGCCGTTGATGAGAATGTGATGGTATCCGTCGTTTTCTGCTTAACCGTTATTTCCACTCCATTGATTTGAAACGTATTCGAAGGCCGGGAAATGTCCAGTCCATTATAAGTAATCGATGCATTTTCCCCTTTTGCGCCGCCAGCCCCTTCATTATTACTGCTCATTTTTAACACAGCAAAAAAATCTCCGCTACCCCCTAATTCAATTTCAGGACGATCATTTACATCACCGGTATTTTTAGCAGTGATGGAAAACTTCTGGGAGGTTTCATCAAAAAATAGAGTCACTCCCGAGTTAGCATTAATTTTATTAATAACACTCTCTAGCGTATCGTTTTCATTAAGAGTAAGCGTATACGGTTTGTCCATTGTTACTCCATCTTTTACTTCCGTATCAAAACCGCCATCTTTATTGATAGCCAGTATCGTAATATCTTGAGGAGTCGTGATACCCAATTCCGATAGTTTCTTTTTGGAATCAGTAACTGCTGATTTATCTGTACTGGTCATGGTTGCTGCTTTGGCAAGCCCATTCACCTTGATATTTCCAGTAAAATCACTGGTCGAGCCCACATTTCTCACCGATACTGCCTCTGGATTCGATACCGATATTTTCTTTTTAATAAAGGAAGACTGCTTCCC
Source organism: Peribacillus sp. CSMR9 (assembly GCF_033141925.1). Lineage (NCBI taxonomy): Bacteria > Bacillati > Bacillota > Bacilli > Caryophanales > Bacillaceae > Peribacillus > Peribacillus sp. CSMR9. Next base: position 78,218 of record NZ_JAOPHO010000004.1, on the reverse strand, counting down.
AACCCCATCACGAATGAGTCTATCCAATTCTGATAAAGATGTATTTATCGAGCGGTAATCATCCCGCTGCCACTCGGAATACTGCTTTTTCTGTGTTAATTTATCCAAAGGCACCCGTTCCGCCTGCATCATACTCTTAACTAATTCATCAATGTCCATTCCACTCGCAAAACCACTGATTCTTACCACAATCAATCACCCGCCTATATTTTTTCATCCACCATAATCCCGACAAACTCTGTCATTGCCGCATAGAAATCCAGTAACTTCTTAGGAGGGATCTCCCTGATCGTCTCATCCGTAACGTCATCCACAACCTTGACATAATACTCATTCAGCTCCTCATACTCAAAACGGATGGCCGTTTGTTTGGATCCAGGAAGGTGTTCAAACTTTCCACTACTTCTTTCACCTTTTCTTTAGCAGGCTCATTATTAGATTCCACACTTTGTTCTGAATAGGCAAGCGTATTCATTTCACGTTGATAATATGAACTAATTCCGTCTGAGATTGCTGTTCTAAGCTGTGAGGAAAGAATATTCGTGGACAAACTCTCCAGCATCTAAATAGCCCCCAATTTGATCTATATACTTTTTATATCGGTAATTAAGGTTTTATTTTTAGTCACTCATAGATTTTGGTTGCACCTGCAAATACTCATTAATGATCCTTTGCTATAAAAGAGATTCTACTAAAAAAACTCCAGAAAAATATTTGGGGTCTAGTTGATTTCCACTCCAGGCACTCGCTTTCCGCGGGCGGTCCGGGAGACTCCTCGGCGCTTTTGCGCCTGCGGGGTCTCCCTTGGACACGTATCTCCCGCAGGAGTCTCGTACCTTCCGTTCCAATCAACTTTGTTCTAATATTTAGATAGAAAGCCCTTTACCTACAATCTTGTTTAGGACTTCCCTTTTTATTCAAATAATCAGCGAACATACTAAAAATTGATATATCCCATCCAGCTTGTGATTGATAGCTGTGTTCACAGTCATTTCACCATACACATTACTGACATCTTCAGCTATGTATTTTGCAGTGCCATCATACTCCATAAGGTTCCTTGGTGACATGAACGAATGGTCCCTTCCTTTTTAAGGGGCAGTAATCTCTTTTTTTCTACATCACAGTGTTCCTTACACCCTTCAATCAGTACAAATAAAAGAGCCTGACACAAAGTGTCAGGCTCTTTATTGTTAAGCTAACTATTCAATTAACGAAGTAACTGAAGAACGCCTTGCGGTTGCTGGTTAGCTTGAGCTAGCATTGCTTGAGATGCTTGCGCCAAGATAGAGTTTTTAGTTTGCTCCATCATTGTTTTTGCCATATCTGTATCACGTATACGTGATTCAGCAGCAGTCAGGTTTTCAGAAGAAGTACCTAAATTGTTGATAGTGTGCTCTAAACGGTTTTGGTTTGCACCTAGTTTAGAACGCTCTGCTGATACCGTATTAATTGCGTCATTAATTTTTGTAATTGCTGCAGCAGCACTAGCATGGGTTCCTACATTTAATGCTTGCTCAGTTGTTTGGTTATTAGTTCCGTCTGTTACTGCTAATCCTGCATTATCTGCTCCTTTAGTAGATATACCTAAAGCTTCTGCACTCATATTTCCAATATCAAGAGTCAAACTTTGTTTTTCATTAGCCCCAATTTGGAATTTAAGGCTCTTATCCGGGTCAGCAGGAACTGCGTCGACCTTTTCTGCACCCTTAGTAACTTCTGTTACAGTTCCAACGCCGTTACCAGTCAAGGCAACAGAAGATTCTTTGTCAGCTTTTTGAGTTAAAGTAATTTTTCCTGTTCCAGCATCAACAGCTACAGAATAGTTATCTTTAAGTGCGGCATTACCTTCGATGGCAGCTTTTAATGTATCAGCATTACTGAATTTACCTGTAGCTGGATCCTCATCCCCTGCAGCTACAACTGTGAATGTTTGACCACCAATTTCAATTGTATCGTCTACAGTGGTGGAAATTGATCCAAAATCAAATGAGTATTCTCCTGCAACTGCTGGTTTCCCTGCCACTGCTGCTCCATCTTTGTCGCCGTTTAATAGTTTTTGATTATTGAACTCAGTTGTGTTAGCGATACGGTTAATTTCAGATGTTAGGGAATTGATTTCTTTTTGGATTTCATTACGGTCTGTACCAGTATTAGTGTCTGTTGCTGCTTGTGTAGCAAGCTCACGCATACGTTGCAGAATATCAGTCGTTTCGTTTAATGCACCTTCTGCAGTTTGAATCAAAGAGATAGCATCTTGTGAGTTACGGGAAGCTTGGTCCAAACCGCGGATTTGTCCACGCATTTTTTCAGAGATTGCAAGACCGGCAGCGTCATCGCCTGCACGGTTGATACGCATACCTGATGCAAGTTTCTCCATTGATTTAGATTGTGCATTCGTTGCACTTGATAATTGACGGTGCGTGTTTAAAGCTGAGATATTGTGATTGATAATCATTTTATGTTTCCTCCTTGAGTTTTAAGTTCCCACGTCCATGTGGTTGTTTACGAAAGCAATGAATAAGTCAATTTCACTGCTCATCGTTGTATATTTAATATCGGCCTGCTTGGAAACATATTTAGCGGGTTTTCAAGATTTTTTCTTGAAATACTCATTTATATTTTCCAGAAGATTGGTTTTTATTTCAGAAGCTTCGCTATTTTCCTGCTGGATGGACAGGTAGATTTCCTTCCTATGGATATCGACGTTTTTAGGAGCATTGATACCCAGTTTAATTTGTTCTCCCTCAACAGCCAAGATCGTAATTTCGATATCATCGCCAATCATGATCGCTTCGTTTAGCTTTCTGGTCAATACGAGCATCATTCCTCCCCCTGTTCTGCTGGAGGTTCAATCAATCTGTGCTTTGTACGGTATTCACTGCCGTTCATGATAAATTGCTTTCCCGTTTTTTTAGAGGCATTTATGATGATGGGAGCCTGAAGATTCGCCGTCGTTTCATTGAAAGGGTCTTGAATCGTTAATATGACGAAAGTAATGACTTCCAGTTCCGTTTCTATTTGTAAAGAAGATAATACCTCATCCGGAAGCTCCACTTCGTAATCACGAAACACTTCAAAAGGATTTGTCACAATGAAGGCAACCTCTTTTGTTTTTACAGATTGCAGGACGAAAAAGGGCGTGTCATCCAGAGTTAGCAAGCAAAACTGTTTTTCTTCTAGAAATCCTGGTATCCCGCTATCAAATCGATAAATCTCTTCTTCCACTAATTCGATTTCGCCATGAAATTTTGTTTGTAGAATCATCATTGTTTCACTCACCTATCTCATCCGGAAATAAATTGATGAAATCTATATCCAGCGCATTTTTTTGTAGAATTTCCACATCTGCACTCCCTGGTGTGTATGTATGGTTCGGTCTATTGATTCGAGCATCAATGATCGGTTTTTGAGCGGTTGCTTCAATCTCCACCTGGGCCGGCTGATAGTCAAGCTTCACGCTGAAATGAGAGGGAATCCACCCAAGATTGAATTGCTTCTCCGGTCCTTTGCTGTTTTGCCTGGCCTGTTCAGCGAGTGCATTACCGCCTTTTTCAATATGCCTTAGCTCCGTCCCCCGCTGAGCACGTCTTGCCATACCAGCCAGCCAATCTTGATATCCCTGCCGGGCAAATTCCTCCACTCGCTTTGAAAGGCTTTTTAAATCCATATCTTCCCTGGCTTGTGACTGGTCGATCGTCAGCTTGCCTGGGGCCGTTCGGATTTCCAGGATTGCCTGCGGCTGTTCGATAGATTGGTCCGCTGCCTTCTGTTCGATTTGCTGTACAGGCTGTTCTATATTCAATCCAATCTTCATTGAGGTGGATTGCAATCTAATTTGTGGAATCTGCATCATCAACACTCCTTAAGAGAAAAAAGCTATCCTTTTAAGAATAGCTTAGCGAAGAAAATCCAATAAACTTGGTTGCATGATTTTTGCACCGATACTTAATGCAGCACTATGGATACTTTCCTGGGTCGTCAAATCCATGATTGCTTTTTCGATATCGACATCCTCATTTTTCGAAAGGATTTCAGTAGCAAAGACCTCCTGCTGTTTGAGGCGGTCCGTCATCAGCTCAATCCGATTCTGCCTTGCGCCAACCTGTGCTTGCATGCCTAAGAAAGTATTTATGGTTGCGTCAAGTCCTGCCAGCGTGCCACTCACGTCACCACCGTTTTCAAGTGCGTCGATTGTTTGGTCAATGCTTCCCCCAGCGGCAAGCGCATCACCAAAAATCTTCGAACCGTCCGTATTGATTTTCAGGGAAATCCCGGAAAACACTTCAAGGTTTATGTCTCCTGTGCCATACACCGTATTCCCATTCCCATCTTTAACCGAAGACGGTCTCACATTTGTATCCTGGCCGTTGAAAATATATTTCCCGCCTATCTGTGTGTCGCCAAGAGTTATGAGATGTTCTTTTAATTGCTTTATTTCCTCAGCAACATTTTTCAGTTGTTCGCCTTCATACGTACCATTGCTGGCCTGAACCGTCAACTCACGTATCCGCTGCATGGCGGAAACAGCTTCAGAAATGGCATCATCCGTGCTGTCGATCCAATTTGTCGCCTCGGCAATGTTGCTCTGATACTGCCCTATTTGATTGAGGTTTGTCCGGTACCCCATTCCCATCATGGCAGCGACAGGGTTATCGGATGGTTTGGAGAATTTCTTTTGAGAGGAAACCTGCTCTTGCAGCTTGGCCATCTTCTCGTAACTGCTGCTTAAATTGCTTAACATATTATTGGTTAGCATCGATTGCGTTACCCGCATGTTCGTTCACTCCCATTATCGGCCTACAGTGCCCATTCCGTTTATGATTTTATCGAGCATTTCGTCCATCATCGTCATCATTCTTGCAGAAGCATTGTATGCTTGCTGAAATCTGATCATATCGGTCATCTCTTCATCCAAGGATACAGAACTGACAGAGTCTCTATTTTGGTTAACGGATGTAGCAAGCACGACAGAATTAGAAAGGTTTTTTTTGGCGCTTTGAGAATCCACACCCAGTTTTCCGATGATTCCGGAATAATATGTGTCGAAACTTCCCGTCAATTCCTTTGAATTTTGGTCTTTAGTCGAGTACTCACTAAACGCTTTCTTCTTCAGGTCAGCCAGGAGTTTGGCATTTTCATTATCCCCGGATGCCCCTCCGCTTTTAGCGCCTGCGGCAATTTTCGAGGGATCCTTTACGATTTCACTATTCACCTTGATGCTTTGGGCAGCGCTCTTACCTGGTTCTATTTCAAAGAAGTCCAATGTTGAAGCATCGCTATCACCTAGTGCATATCCTTGTTTGTGGATGGTATTAAACTCGTTCACAAAAGCCGTCGTCATATTATCCAGCTTTTTTAGCATATCAGGATACGCTCCCCCGATCGTACCATCATCCTTTTTATAACCAAAATTGTTGATCAAACCGGATAGTTCCCCCGAGAATTTGTAATCCGTCATTGTTTTTGAACCGAACTTCACTCCGTCTACCATACCTGTCGTTTTATCATAGCTAACTTCAACTTTCGAAGTTCCCACCATCCCAGTTTGGTTAACACTTACTAGATTGATAGGCGGCACATAAGACGAACCGTCTTCTTGCATCAATTCGATGTTGTATAGCCCTGCAGCTACATCGCTGGATCTTCCGTAATCCGTCGGAATGACGTTATTCACTTTTATGCTGACAAGCTGCGAAAGTTGGTCTACAAGTACATCACGTTTATCATAAAGGTCATTTGGAATATATCCATGCGGCTCCACTTTACTGATTTGTTGATTGAGTTGATCAATGCTGCTAATAAGCGTATTGATTTCGTTCGCTTTGACGTTCATCTGATTACCGATATCCGTTTGAACGCTCGTTAGCGATTTGTAGTAGTAGTTAAGGGTATCCGCGACCATGACGCCCGTTGAGGCAACGACTTCACGGGCCCCGGAGTTTTCCGTATTGGCCGTCAGCCCTTGCAGCGAATTCCAGAACTTCTCCATCGTGGCAGCTAATCCGCTGTCGGTTGGTTCATTCATGATCCCTTCCATTTTAGACAATGATTCGCTCATGGCCCCGTAAAAACCAATTTTATTACTTTGTGTCCTGAATTGTGCGTCCAGGAAACTATCCCGGATCCGCTGAACCGTTTCTGCCGCTACCCCTGTCCCGATTTGGCCAGCTACGCGCGGGCTGTTCAATCCGACAGTTGGAAAGCCAGACGTCTGTACCAGGTTGACCCGCTGCCTTGAATATCCTAATGTATTGGCATTGGCCACATTATTTCCTGTCGTGTACAAGGCTCCTTGAGAGGTGGATAATCCGCGCTTTGCCGTCTCAAGACCCATAAAGGTTGAAATCATTTGCTCAAACCTCCATCTTTTTTCTGTTTCTTAAGCTTTTGAATCAAACATTGCCATGACGCTTTTTACCGGCTTTTTAACCGAATCCCCATAATTCAAGTTCTGATTCTGCGGCCTCAGCATATCCAAAGAGACATTGATGAATTGAAGGGATTGATAGATTAATTGCTGATTTAAACCGTTCCGCTCTTTCAGCTTAGTCACTTCATCAATCAATTCCGCTTTTAGCCGTTCAATGATTTCCGTTTCAACTGGTCCTGTCAGTTCCGTTACGGCATGGATGGAGGCCTTCTTTCCCACGGTTCCATTTACTGCAAGAAATTCCTTGACTGCCCCCTCTCTCTCCATATCGGTTTGACTGATTGCTTTAATATGCTTTTGTTCCTGAATCAGCAGGGCAGTAATTGCCTCGGTATCACTTGCTTTCAAAATGGCCGTTTTTCTTATCGCTAATTGATTGAAGCTTTTATGAAGCTTGATCAATTTTTCAAGCGATTCGATGATGTTCCGTGCAGACATTTTGCTGCCTCCTCTGCTCATAAATGAAGGACGGAAACTGGTCCCGTCCACTTCATTCAAACTTTAGTTCATTTCCGGTAAAAATCGATGAGACCTTTAGCCGTTGCCTGCGCATTCAATTTATAATTTCCGTTTTCAACTTGGATTTTCAGTTCGTCCACCTTTGCTTGTCTAGCAGCAGGAATCGGAGATGATTGCTGCATTTCTTTTGCCGCTGAAGAAATTTCAACTTTATCCGAGGCATTGACCTTAGACTCTTTGATATTCCCCGTTTTATTGGCTTGAAGATTATACGGGTTAACACCTGTCATACCGATGTTATTGATTTTCATATTCCAGATCCTCTCCTACGGTCGATTTTTTTAAATCCCATAACAATATGATTCTTCAGCAGACCATGAGAATGCTCTGGACTGTGTTATTCACCCTATTGTTATTATCGACAAAGAATCGATTTCTTTTATTGTTTCCTGTAATCTTTCCTTCGACAACCATTGTCGAATATTGTTCTCAATATCGGATATTTTAACAAATCATGCATGCTTTCGCCATGATATCTACCCTTTTTGATCATCCTTCATGTAGTACGTATTTTTTTTATCATTTCCTTGAATTTCAGTTTGGCGCCTTTCCTCACTTTCAAATGCCTGCAAATCCGTAACGAGGGAATCGCTGCACTTGCCGCATAACCTTCCGATCTTGATGTGAGTGCCGCACTTTTCACAAGGAATTCCTAGATTGGGAAACTGCGAAATCCTTAGCTTTCCTGTTTTCACAAATTTAATAATTAAAGTTTCTTCAACGCCAGTTTCCTTAACCACTTGCATCATGGACGCCGTTCTATTTATTTTCTTGCGAATATAGGCATACACTTTATCATATTGGGCTTCTTCTTCTTTATAACAGGCATCGCATAGATCACGGAATTTCGTCATAACGAATAACGAATTACAGTTTGGACAGTTGAATATTCCCATTGAGTTTCCCTCCCTCACCATCACAACGATTATTCTTATTACTGTATATATCGAATAATACCAGCGATACTTTAGGACGTTTATTAAAATTAGCTGTTTCACCTAGCCAGGGTGATGGATGATACCTCTCTGGCCCCAGCCGTTTTTAATGCCTTGGCTGCATGCCTGAGCGTTGTGCCTGTAGTGTAAATGTCATCGATGATCAAAATTGATTTATGCTCCAGCAAATCCGTTTGTATGACCTGAAAAACCTGGGGTAATGACATTCTCTCTTGACGTGACTTTTTTGACTGTTTTTCCGTATGGATCCTTGTTAAGATCTCGGCAGTGTGAAGTCCAAGAAGTACTGCCAAAGCCTGTCCCTGGTTGAATCCCCGCTCCCTAAGCCGTTCATCACTAAGCGGGATGGCCGTTACCAGGTCAAACTCCATGTCCTTTAACCTGTCTTTCAAAAAAGGGACGAATACCTCAGCTAATGCATAATCCCCTCGGTATTTATATTTAGCAATAATATCTTTTAAGTCTTCATTATAATGAAATAGCGATATGTTCTTCGACAAATAGCCGGACCATTCCCTATTCCTTTCCCATCTTGAACAATCCAGACAGATGTCACCAGTACTGTAATTCCTGCCCAGCTCCCTTGAGCACATTGTACATGTTTCCCCGGTTATCCTATTAAGTTTCCCCTCACACTTTTCGCAAATTACCTTTGCCTCAGCCCTCACCAATAGGCTCCTCCATGTCAATGCTTCCTTCATTCCTTCATCACAAACTAGGCATCTCTTCATCCAGCAGCCCCCTTTTCATGGCATCTTTATTCATCATTTGTATATGGTGAACCGTCTCAACCATCGCTTTACTTTTACCGTAATGAAAAAAACTAATCGTCCCGGCAGGGTTAGCAAAGCTTCTCCCTACCCGGCCGGCAATCTGGACGAGGGCACTATCTGAAAACACTTTATGTTCAGCACCAATCACGGCTACTTCCAACCGTTCAATTGTCACGCCGCGTTCCAGGATGGTCGTGGTCAATAATCCAGGAACCATTCCATTCCTTAATGCCATTACTCTTTCTTTTCGGTCAGGGTGCCGTGAGTGGACAATCGATAATTTAGGGGACAGCATTTGAAACAGCGGAAGTGCCTGCTCCATCACTTGAATGCTTGGGAAAAACAATAGGAAGGGGATATTCTGCTCAAGTCGTTCACATACCCATCCTTTGATTGCGGGAGGAATCTTTTTTTGATGAAATTGTTTTTGCCAGTTGCCGCTCCATTTCATTTCAGGGACAGGGATTGGCTGACGATGATAGCGGGCTGGGATTATAACGGCTTTCAATTTGCCGCTTCGATATAGTCGCTGCATTCGTTTCGAAGGTGTGGCGGTCAAGTAGATGGTTGCGGCAGAAAACTTTTTTGATTTATTAACTGCATAATGCAGCGAATCATCAATTGAGTAGGGAAACGCATCGACTTCATCAACAATGATGACATCGAAGGCTTCAATAAAACGGAATAGCTGATGGGTCGTAGAAACAGTTAGTGGCGAAAACGCATGTCGATCTGTACTGCCGGCGTAGAGCGCCGTGACTTCAATGGCAGGAAAGGCTTTTTTTAACCTTGGTGAGAGTTCGAGAACGACATCGGTCCGCGGTGTTGCCAAACAAATTCGTTTCCCAGCAAGCAAGGCTGCCTCAATCGCTGCAAATAGGACCTCTGTCTTACCGGCACCACATACAGCCCATACAAGGAATTCACCTTTTCCGTTTACCGCCTCAACGACACAGTCAGAAGCATATTGTTGACCTGCAGATAAAGTGCCTTCCCAACTCAACACATTGTCAGGTATCTCAAACTGAAAACCCGGACCGGTCCACCTATATAACTTTGCACATTCACTGACTCTTCCCATCATGATGCATGAGCGGCAGTAAGTACAATCCTGATTGCAAATCTTGCATGGGAACGTATAAAACAAAGCTTGATCTTTGTTACCGCAGCGCACACAGTTAAACAGGCCATTACTGGACTGCACTCCGTAAGTTTCCGAGACATACCCATTCTTGAGATGCCCTGCGATGAGTTCCTGGGAGAAGGGGATTTCGAAGGCCAAAAGGTGCCTTCCCGTGAGATGGTGCTGAAGTTCCGGAGAAAAAAAGGGGGGAATGACCATATTTTCCAAACTGTAACCTTCTTTCTTAATAAACTATACTCCTCCATATCATTCGCTTTTTACTCTCAGATCCCTTTTTGCTCATAAAAAAACGCCTTCCTCTTTTTCGAAGGAAAGACGTCCCAGCTTATATTTTATACCAGCCCATCCCCATCGAGCCTTCGCCCAGATGCGTTCCGATTACTGGACCGAAGTAGCTGATATCGAACTCGACATTAGGGAATCGTGCTTCGAGTTCGGTTTTCCAGTCTTTAGCTTCACTTTCTCGCTTTGCATGAATAATGACAGCTTTATACTTCTCTCCACTCGCCGCGTCTTCTCCAAGTAAATCGGCAATTCGTTTCATCGCTTTTTTTCTAGTACGGATTTTTTCAAATGGGACGATGATTTTATCAACAAAATGGAGGACCGGCTTTACTTGAAGCAGACTGCCAATCAATGCTTTGGCACTGCTTAAGCGTCCACCGCGCTGTAGGTGGGATAGGTCATCTGCCATGAAGTATGCCCTGACCGATGGTTTCATTTCTTCGAGCCTGGCCATGATCTCTCCTGCAGCTTTACCATCAAGTGCCATCTTAGCCGCCTCGATCACGTAAAACCCCTGGACCATGCAGCTGACTTCCGAATCAAAGGCATGTACCCTAACCCCCTCGACCATTTCACCTGCCGATACCGCTCCTTGATACGTACCACTGATACCACTCGACAAATGAATCGAAATAACATCATCATATTCTCTTTGCAGCTCCTCGAACTTTTCGACAAACTGTCCGATTGGGGGCTGAGAAGTGGTCGGCAATTTCTCCTGCCTCTTTACTTCCTCATAAAACTCATCCGCAGCAATGTCCACTTCTTCCCGGTAAGCTTCATTGGAAAAAATGACATTAAGCGGCATCATATGTATATGTAAACGTTCACGAATTTCCTTAGGTATATATGCAGTGCTATCTGTTACGACTGCGGTTTTCATAAATAATACCATCCTTATAAAAATTTACTCTGTATCTTATTCACCATTCTATCTGAAATTGCCTTTATTTGCATTAAATAGCTTTCTTCATTACCGGAAATATGTAAAAATTAGTCAAATCTAGCCATCAAAAAAAGCCCGGACTTTCAGCACGCATTGCGGAAACTGAAGAGCCGGACTTATCGAATACTATAATTACTTCACTTCTACCCAGCCATTTTTAATGGCAAGGACAACCGCTTGTGTACGGTCATTCACATTCATCTTTTGAAGAATGTTACTCACATGGTTCTTGACTGTTTTTTCACTGATATATAGGGTTTCACCGATGGCACGGTTGCTTTTTCCGTCAGCTAGAAGTTGAAGCACTTCACATTCGCGTCGAGTCAATAGGTGCAGCGGCCTCCTGATTTCTATTGCATGTACGGAATCACGATCAGCACCCTCTTCGGCTGCCAAGCGGCGATATTCTTTAACTAAATTATGGGTAACCTTCGGATGAAGGTATGAGCCGCCTTCAGCGACTACACGAACAGCATCAATCAACGCATCTGCGTCCATTTCCTTCAACAGGTAACCTTGTGCTCCCGTTTTCAATGCGTGCTGTACGTAGTTTTCATCATCATGAATGGAAAGGATGATTACTTTTGTTTCAGGGTAACGGTTCACGAGCATTTTTGTTGCTTCGACCCCATTCATATTCGGCATGTTGATATCCATGATAACAACATCCGGTTTATGTGTTTCAACGAGATCCATAGCTTCGCTTCCGTCATCGCCCTCGGCAACAACATCAAAGGATGATTCAAAATCTAATATACGCTTTACGCCTTCGCGGAAAAGCTGATGGTCATCGATAATGATTATACTAGTCTTCAACGGCTTCTTCCTCCTAGTTTCTATTCTAAAATTTATAAATGATAGGGAATCTGTATAAACACCAAAGTGCCCGCCCCTGGTTGTGAATCGATCGTCATTTCACCTTCGAGCAGCTCGACTCTCTCCCTCATGCCTACCAGGCCAAATGAACCTTCCTTTTGGATCGAAGAGTCAAACCCTTTTCCATCATCCTTGACGACGACGGTCACCATCTCTTTGGAAATGGACAGTTTAACTTGAACCTGTTTTGGCTCCGCATGCTTCAATGAATTTTGTACAGCCTCCTGAACTAGCCTGAATAAAGCGACCTCCATATCGGAAGGAAGCCTTTTGACCTGCCCAAGGTTGACGAAATTCAAATGCACGCCAGTATTATAGTCTTCGGTCGTTTGCAGGTACTTTCTGAGGGTAGGTACAAGGCCTAGATCATCAAGGGCCATAGGGCGAAGATCATAGATGATTCTGCGCACTTCATATAAAGCATTCCTTACCATGACCTTTAAACTGCGGATTTCAACCAGCGCTTCATCAGGACCTCTCTCGCGTTGCACTCGCTCTATCAGATCAGAACGCATCATGACGTTCGCCAGCATTTGAGCCGGACCATCATGAATTTCACGTGAGAGCTTTTTACGTTCCTGCTCCTGGGCTTCGATTATTTTCAAGCCGAAGTCCTGTTTGCGTTTCGCTTCTTGGAGGGCTTCCCCTACAAATTTAAGATCCTGCATCAAATAATTCTGTACAACCGATATTTGCGAGACGAGATGCACCGCTTTATCGATCGTCTGCTGTAAACCTCTTAACCTTAATTCAAGTTCATCCCGGCGATTACGGAGCTCTTTCTCCAATTGCCTGTTTATTTGCAAATCGACTTGCAGCTTATGTGCCCTTTCATAAGCATCGCGTACCTGTTCTTCAGAAAAATGGTTGAAGTGCATACTGACTTCGGAAAGCCTTTTTCGAGCAAACCTGGCCTTTGAGTCCAGTGCATCGCTGTCGGTTATCACAATGGCGACCCTAATTTTCACATCGTCGAGCTCTTTTGTTAATGATTCAAAGTCCTTTCGGCATTGTTCGCCGATATCAAAGACTTCATCCTTACTTTCACTAACAGTGCTCACCATTGTTTCTAAGATCTTGTCCAATGCTTTAGCATCAACCTTTTTTATGGACATTAAGATCCCCTCCACTTAAATCAAAAGACTTAAACAATTTCTTGTCTTAAAGACTATGTATATGGAAAAAAGTTCTTTTTCCTTTTTCATGAATGGTTAATTTTCAGGAAACTTTTGTATAAAGTAACCTTCATGAACATATTGTACCAAAAAAATAATAATAATACGTTATTTTCCTTATTTGATTTTCACAAAATGTGCAATAACTTTCCATCTCATATTATCGGCTATTAGGGATCATGTAATAGTCACCCATCAAAGGCAGAAAGCCATTTCTATTATCCCAATACAAATTATCCTTTTCTATCAAATGGGATATTCCGCTCCATTGATTATCATATGAAACAGATGCATTTAGTAAATGGCAAAATCCTTGAAATGAGAGGACACGTTAAGGACAAGGCAAGATAATGGCACAGAACTCATGTTTTTCCTACATTGTTATTCTTTTAAGCATATATGATCAGCTAATAATAATAGCAGGCAATAGAATTAATTATAACACGTACAGCTTTTTCTTATATTAAAGTTTCTTTACACATATGGCATGAAATAGAATCGTCATTGCCACTTTTTCCGCAAAGCCTTATAATGAATCAACTAATAGGAAGTACGAAGGTGGAATAGTATGCTCACTCAATATTTAACGGTGACAGGACGCGGCGAACATGAAATCGTCATTGAAAAATCCCGTTTTATTTCCCACATCGCCAGGGTCGAAACCGAAGAAGCCGCACAGGCCTTTATCCAGGAAATCAAGAAAAAGCATAAAGATGCAACACATAATTGTTCAGCCTATATGATAGGGGAACAAAATCAAATCCAAAAAGCCCTTGACGATGGAGAACCTAGCGGTACAGCAGGCGTCCCTATCCTTGAAGTTCTAAAGAAAAAAGAACTGAAAGACACCGCCGTTGTCGTCACACGGTATTTTGGTGGCATCAAACTTGGTGCAGGAGGTCTCATTCGCGCTTACAGTAAAGCGACTTCAGAAGGAATAAATGCCACTGGTGTAGTCATTAGAAACTTAATGCGGGTCATTTCGACAACCGTCGACTATACCTGGCTTGGAAAATTGGAAAATGAACTGCGATCTTCGATTTATCAAATAAAGGAAATCAAGTACCTTGAACAGGTCGATATCCAAGTATATGTTGAAGAAAAACAAAAAGAGGCATATACCGCCTGGATGACAGAGCTGACAAATGGTCAAGGCCAAATTACAGAAGGCGAAATGCTTTATTTGGAACAGGAATTCGCTTGATTTTCTCCTGCATATTTTTCCTTTTTTTTGCTGTAATATAATTGAAAAGAAATATATATTTTACGAAGTTATTAAATCATTGTAAAATTAAGATTAATATATGACGAAATATATTGTAGGATTCGAAAAATGGCGATTTATGTCTGATGTTCGCTATTTAAAAGGAGAAGAAAAAGATGTCTACTACTAGGCGTGTCTATAAAGTTAAAAAAACAAAGAAAAAAAGGCGGAAGAGGCTTTGGTTATTGCTTGTTCCCCTACTGGTACTTGGTCTAGGGGCCACTACGTATGCTGCAACTATATATTTGAAAGCCCAGGATGTTTTCAAGAATTCCTATGACCCGGTTGAAGCTTCAGCCAAGCGGAGTGAAGCGGTAGATCCCCTTAAAGATAATTTCTCGATTCTTTTCATAGGGATCGATGATAGTGATAAACGTGACTATAAAGGACACTCACGTTCGGATGCTTTAATCTTGGCCACATTCAATAAAGATCAGAAATCCATTAAACTTTTAAGCATCCCCCGTGATTCTTATGTGTACGTTCCAGCCAAAGGCGTAACCACGAAAATCAACGCGGCCCATGCTGCAGGTGGACCAAAAGCAACGATGGACACAGTTGAGGAGCTACTCGATATCCCTGTCGATTATTATGTCCGCATGAACTTCAATGCTTTCATCGATGTCGTAGATTCATTGGATGGAATCAAAGTCGACGTACCTTATGAAATAAATGAACTGGATTCACATGACAAGAAGAATGGCATCCATCTTGAAAAAGGATTACAGACCGTTGATGGTGAAGAGGCATTAGCCTTTGCAAGGACACGTAAAAAGGACAGTGATATCCAACGTGGTGAGCGTCAACAGGAAGTCCTTAAAGCCATCGTCGCCAAAGCAACTTCTGCTGGGTCCCTAACGAAATATACAGACGTAATGGAAGCTGTCGGTGACAATATGACGACGAACCTACAATTCTCACAAATTAAGGGTTTCATAAAATATGTGACTACCGATAAGGGTCTTAATCTTGAAACCATCAAACTTGAAGGTCAGGATTCTTACATTAACGGAACCTATTATTATCAACTAAACGATACATCAGTAGCGAACGCTAGGCAGACACTTCGATCCCACTTGAACCTGGGGCCAAAAGAAGGCAATCAAACTGAGGCCGTTCAATCGAAAACACAAGAATAAAGTGAAACCCCCACTCTTCATGTAGTGGGGTTTTCCTTTTTTCATGAATCATCCGGCTCACTTCTGAAATTCCTACCCCACTTCCAAGTCAGGGATAACCGATAGAAGAAAAAAGCCTCCAACCGTTTTTAGTAACGTTTGGAGGCTTTTCATCTATTCAAATCTATTAATCTATTTGCAAAGCATTATGGCTTGTTTTTAAAGTTGAGCATCTTCAGCAATGGCTGATAGTTTGAATTGACCAAACCAATTTTCTCCACAAAAATTTCGATGATCAGCAGGAGTCCGGTTACAAGGATCAAAGCTCCCCACACCGTTGCAAATTGAAAGATTATTGCCGCTAAGCCGAAGCAAGCAGCTAAAGCGTAAATGAGCAAGACAGTCTGCTTATGAGTGAATCCCAAGTTTATCAAACAGTGATGCAAATGGGATTTATCAGCAGCCGAGATCGGCTGTTTATTGACGACCCTGCGGATAATCGCGAAAAATGTATCCGAAATAGGCACACCCAAGATGATGATCGGTACGATCAAGGAAATCATCGTAACGTTTTTAAACCCTTGCAGGGACAGAACGGCAATGATGTAACCTAAGAATAAGGCGCCTGTATCTCCCATGAAAATCTTTGCCGGATGAAAGTTATATTTCAAAAAGCCAAGAGTGCTTCCAATCACGATCAATGCGACCATGGCAACAAATAGGTCCCCTTTGATAAGGGCCATTGTTGCAATTGTCACTAATGCAATTGTCGAGACACCGCCTGCAAGGCCATCCAGTCCGTCTATCAGGTTGATTGCATTAATGATGCTGACGATCCACAAAATGGTGATCGGTATACTTAAAACACCAAATTCAAGTGTATCGGTAAAGAACGGCAAATTGATGAATTCCACTTGAAGACCGCCCCATAATACGATAATGAGGGCCGCCAAAATCTGGCCAAGGAATTTGGGTGCAGCTCTTAATTCAAAAATATCATCAGCCATTCCAATTAATATGATGACAAGAGCACCTACTAGAAGAGGCAATTGCTCCCACAAGTCATTCGTAAAAATTAACGTAAAAATTAAGAATGTAATGGAAAAACTCAAAAATATAGCTAAACCGCCCATGCGCGGCATAATTTTACTATGCACTTTTCGCTCACTCGGTTTATCGGTAGCTCCTAATTTAAAGGCCAACTTTCCGACAAAAGGAGTCAAAAAAATGGATAATAAAAAGGCTACCAACAAGGCCCCTATTAACATCAAGAACCACCTCAATTCAACTAAAAATCTAATACCCGTAACGATCTATAAGAAAACCTATATATAAATGCTTATTTTAATTTTTCATCCTCAAATAAACATTATATACGTTTTTGGCTAAAATCTCTATAGAAAAGTTGTTTTTTGCAAATTTTTGTAAATCCGACCCTATCTTTGTCAGGTCCCCGGATTTTTTTAATTCTAAAGCATTGCAGATCGCCAAGTTCAGTTGATCGACATTTCCTATTTCTGTAATCCAGCCCTTTCCCCCATCCGGAATCAATTCCTTTACACCGCCAACATCACTAGTGATAGCCGGAAGACCGGACCTTGCTCCTTCAAGTAAAACCAGTGGAAAGCTTTCGCTTAAGGAAGTCAATAACGTGACGTCCCCCATTGGGTAGATTCTTTCTAAATCTTCACGATAGCCCAAAAAGAACACGTGATCGGATAATCCCTTTTCCGAGACCATCTCTTCCAGAGCAGTTCTCCTGCTCCCGTCCCCTAAAAGCAACAGTTTTACATGGGGGAATTTCGATACCACTTCACTTAATGCCGCTAAGGCAAATTCGTGACCTTTCACCGGTTCAAGCCTTGCAGGCATGATGATGATGAAATCATCTGCCCCAAACCCAAAATCATCTCTTTGAAAGGGGAAAGGCAATTCCTTTTCAAAGTCGATTCCATTTAGGATTTTTGTTATTTTGGACGAGTCGATTCCTTGGTCAATCAAGCCTTGCTTAAAGCGATCGGAAACTGCCAGTATATGATCTGCATATTTAAATGACCTTACATGAAGTCCCGTAAACAATTTTCCTTTTACACCCTGACCCAAAAAGTCATGATGAGGTGAACTGTGAACAGTAAGGAGCCAAGGGCGTTTAATGAAGCGCTTTAAAAAGGCACCATATATATTCGCCCGCGGTCCATGGGTATGGATGATGTCTATATTATTAAGACGGATAAAGTCCCGTAAAGGTTTCAAAATTGAAAGGTCAAATTTGGAATGTTGCTTGAAAAGTTCGGTTTGTATCCCGGAAGACATGGCCCGCCGGTAAAGTTCACCATCTTCAAATACAGCAAGCAAGCACTCCTCTTTATTCAATTGGTTCAGTAAGGACATAATATGAAACATACCGCCGCCAGTTTCATTGCCAGCGTTTAAGTGCAAGACTCTCATCCATTCCACTCCTTATGTTCAGGAACGCTGGACCGTTTTCCTTAACCGTCTAACCTTGAATACGAATCTTGGCAAAGCAAGCATCCGTTTCCACCGTGAAGGTTGCTGGATCAGTCGGTACAACCATTCAAGACGCATCTTCTGCCAGAAAACCGGGGCGCGGTTCACCTTTCCTGCAAGAACATCAAAGCTTCCCCCAACTCCCATGAAGATTCCTTTTTTAAATAACGGATAATGCCTGGAAACCCATTTTTCCTGTCTAGGAAACCCTAATGCAGTCAAAATGATGTCAGGTTCAAGTTCCGCTATGGACTTGGCCAGGCTATCGTCCTTAATATCGATATAACCATGGTTGTATCCCACCAACTCGAGGCCAGGGTATAGCTCTTTTGCTTTAAGGGCCGCTGTTTCAATAACCTGTTCCTCCGCTCCGAGCAGATATACCTTCAGCGCTTTTTCATCAGCGACCCGAAATAATTCATTCATCAAGTCGAATCCTGTAATCCGCTCTTGTAAAGGTTGATTTAGCCATTTAGAGGCCATAATAATACCAATGCCATCCGGAGTGATGTAATCAGCCGATATAATGATGTCCTTATAATCCTGATGTTCATTTGCATACTCAACTATTTCTGGATTTGCCGTAACGACAAACGTTTTTTCCTGATTCATTAATCTTGGATAAATCATTCCATTCATGAATTCATCCATATTGCTATCGATGAATGGTATGGATAGTATCTCAACAAACTTTTCTGTCATTTCACTTCAGCCTTTCATATGTACTATACATCTAAAGGGTGGGGTATTATTCAAGAAATTTTTTCATACACATCAAAGAACGTGATTTTCGATTCAAAGGTGGTTAATCAATTGAAATTTATAGAAAAACAATCGTTATTCATTCTAATCATGTGCCTGCTCGTCCCATTAGCAGTGCCTCACCCTATCACCGGTTACATGGCAACGGTGTTAATGCTCGTTTTTATCGGTATAAATAAAAAAAACCTGTTATTAATTCTATTCATTTACTTCCCTGCCCGTCCCTTATTGATGGAACTGAATAGCGGCTTAACCTATACAGGTGATCTGATCATCCTCACCTTATTCATTTCTTTGCTTATGGAAAATTTCAAGAAATACGAATGGCAAATTTCTAAATATCATTTTACTGTGCCATTTTGGTTGTTTTGTTTAGTTGGTGCAGTAGCTGGACTCCTAAACGGAGTGGGTATCTTCCCCATCCTATTCGAACTCCGGGCATTGCTTGTTACATTCTTACTTCTTTACATTATCGGTGAATTAAATCTAGAAAGAAAGGATATCTTTCGCTTTTTGAAGGTAATCCTAATATTTACAATCTTTCTTTGCCTGTATGGCATATTGGAGAAAATCTTTTCGCGTACGATCTTGCTTCCCCATGAATGGGAAATGTGGAATCTTTCTCCAACTAACCGGATGAGGATTTATGGAGCACCTGCCAACCCTAATGTATTTGCCTTATTCTTAAGCATTCAGTTATTCCTTAGTTTCTTTCTATTTCAGTCGCTGAAAAAATATAAACCCTTCGTCTTTCTAACGTCCATCTTACTTTCTGGTACGTTACTGCTCACCTATTCACGGGGTACGATGATTGCATTCGGCTTCGCGGCGCTCGTGTTTATAATTTGGACTAGAAATAAATCATTTCTCAAATATGCTGTAGGCGCATTCGGTCTCGGCCTGCTTCTGATTTATTACCCTGTTCTATTCGCTTCAAGTAAAGTGGAGGTATCCGCATTGGTTCCCATGGAAAATATGGCAATTGGCAGCACTCCCACTTCCGAACACGAACATGCCCTTTCCAATCGATTTTCTGAAATGTTCTCTAATACGACTCTTCACCAAAGTACAGAATGGGGCCGATTATATGTCCTAATCAAGGGACTTGAAATTTTCAAAGATCATCCCATAATTGGCACAGGGCTAGCAACCTTCGGAGATTCTGCCACCCTTTCCTTTTCCTCACCAATCTATCAGGAATACAAAATTGGTGAAAGGATGTATACCGATAATCAATATATCCAAATTCTTGTTCAAACTGGGGTGCTGGGTTTTCTCGCGGTACTTGCATTCATTCTTTTTACCTACCGTAAAATCATTAAATCGAGAAATGGCACTTTAACGGTATTTACTATCTGCCTGATGTTAGCAGCATTGCTAGCAGGACTTTTTTACAATATTCTAGAAGATAAAACGTTTACACTATTTTTTTATAGTTGTTTAGGTTTCTGTTTACAAAAGGATATCATTTTAAAGGATTGAAAATATGCCTACTCTTTCACATGTAATTAAATCGGTCGGGCTAGTCACTATTATTGCAGCCATTGGAAAAGTCCTCGGATTCGGGCGGGAATCGATCATTGCCGCCTATTTCGGTGCATCGTCAATGGCAGATGTTTTTTTCGTGGCAAGCCTCATACCAACCATTTTATTTACGGCCCTCGGCAGCGGTCTTCAGGCAGGCGTCATTCCCATTTACTTGGAAAAGAAGGCGGATAACCCTTTGAAAGCTGATGAATTCATCAGTGTTTTAGGTTCCTTCTTTATGTTGATAGCCGGATTAATGACTATTGCCTGCATGATTTTCACAAAGCCGCTCGTCATAATGGTAGCCCCCGGTTTCTCTGATTCGGAACTTGCTCTGACGGAGTCCCTGACCCGGATCATGCTGCCAAGTTTACTATTTTTCACACTTTCATACATGGCGACGGGAGTCCTGAATGCGAATAAGCGTTTTATTCTTCCAGCACTCACTTCGACTGCACAAAACACGGTCATTATAGCAGCCACCGTTTTGTTCGCTGCTCCCTTTGGGGTTGAAGGGCTGGCTTGGGGATTTGTGTTCGGTGCGGCCAGTCAGTTCCTGATTCAATACCCATCATTAAAGAGATTCGGAATCCGGCCCATCGTCTCTTTCCTGCCTCATAAAAGGCAGATCGTTCAAACACTGTACACCTTTTACCCGATTATCATCGCCGCTTTGGCGATCCAATTGAATAGTGTCGTCGATCGGATCATTGCCACCTCGCTCGAAACCGGAAGCGTATCAGCTCTGAACTATGCGAATCGGCTGCTGTGGCTGCCATTAAGCATTGTCCTCACGCCGTTGATTACCGTATTGTATCCTACAATCGTCGAGCGGGCACTTATAGGCTATCAATCTTTCCTTAATTTGACCTTAAAAGGTCTGAAGTCACTTTTATTTTTAGCCATTCCTTTCATGATCGTCATGTTAATCAGCGGAAACAGCTTAATCACTCTGGCTTTCCAACGCGGGGCTTTCGATGCTTCAGCCACCGAAACGACCTATAATGCATTTACCTTTTATTCAGCTTCCCTCCCATTCTTTGCATTAAGGGATTATTTGATGAACGCCTTCTATGCCTTAAAGAAAACAAAAGTGGCCATGTATTCCTGCCTGTTCGCCGTATTGCTTAATGTCCTGCTCAGCTGGGTCCTATCACGTTATCTTGGTGTCGGCGGAATTGCCTTAGCCACAGGGATATCCATGCTCCTGCAATCTCTCTACCTATTCGGCTTCCTATGGTTAAAGACAGAAAGAACGGACAAGGCCGCTTTCAGGGATGTTTTTCAGGAAAGCGGCAAGCTGATCATCATCGGAACCATCATATTCGGACTTGCGCTCTGGGTCCATCCGCTTACCGAAACGTTCCCCATCATTATGGAATTAGTGATCATATCGCTTGTGGTATTCGGATTATATTTCGCATTAGCCACGCTTTTTAAAGTAAGCAGCCTGCAAGCAATGAAAAGGATAAGATCAAAGTAATAAATTAGAAGAAGGAGTGCCATTATGAACATATTAATCACGACGATTTTCAACTACCCTCATGAAGGAGGGCTATCAAGTCATATCACTACGTTAAAAAAGGGGTTAATGTCACGGGGCCATAATGTGGACATATTATCTTTCTCTCAATTGCCCCCTTTCAAGAGGAAGATACTCGCCCAAGCTCCCGGTTTTTTATTGAATAAAGTAAAACAAGGGAGCGGTCAGCTTTTCAATGACAAACAGCGCCAAAAATTATTGGCTTCATCTATTAAAAGCTTGAAAAAGAACTATGATGTCATTAATGCCCAAGACATTTTCGCAACGCTTGCTTCCATTGAATCCGGGATTCCAACGGTACAAACCGTCCATGGGTATTATTCATTCGAAGCAGTCAGCAGGGGTGCCCTCCTTCCGGACAGTGAAGAAGATTTAATCATTCGGGAGCTTGAAAGAAAAGCCTATCAGTCTGCTGCAAAAGTTGTGACGGTCGATCAAAGGATCAAAGACTATATAAATCATTTGGCACATATAGAGGCGGAAACGATCAAGAACTTCATTGACGTGTCAGCTTTCAAACCGGAAACGGAAAAGCGGAAGCAAACCCGTCAGGATTTTCAAATCCCCCTACATAAAAAGATGCTTTTCGTCCCTAGAAGAATGACGGAAAAGAACGGTGTCATCTACCCGCTCCTTGCTCTGCCGGAGGTGCTGGAAAACCACCCTGAAACGGTATTGGTCTATGCGGGTACAGGAGAACAGCGAACCCGGCTTGAGGAAGCGGCAGCACGGCTCAAATTATCCGATTCCGTACTTTTCTTAGGTTCAGTGCCTTTCGAGAAAATGCATAGCCTCTATGAAGCATCGGATATCGTACTCATCCCAAGTGTTCATTCCCACGGGGTGGAAGAGGCGACTTCCATATCTGCATTAGAAGCGATGAGTTGCCGCTCACCCGTCATTGCAAGTGCAATCGGGGGTTTAAAGGAGATTCTCATTGATGGTGAAGATGGTCTGTTAGTTGAGGAAAAAAATATAGAAGCACTTGCACAAGCGATCTCTATTCTGCTTAATGACACTAAATATGCAACAATGTTAGCTACGAAAGCAAGATATAAAATGGAAAGCGAATACTCCCACCTTACAGCTGCCGAGCGGTTTGAGAAAACTTATGATGAAGTGCTTAACTAAAAAAAGCAGACCCGATGGCCGGGTCTGCTTTTCACTATCATACCAGTGTAGAACTACGTCTTTTCATTTGTTCTTCACGGTACTTTTTCTGTTCTTTTTTAGACATGGCGTTATATTCTTTTAAGAATGCTTCATATTGCGGCATTACTTCGTTCATGGCACCGTATGCTTTTAACTCTCCATACTCAAGCCATAGAGCCTTTTGGCAAAACTTCTTCATCTGACCGATTGAATGGCTGACAAAGAACATCGTTTTGCCTTTTTCCTTAAATTCGTTCATTTTCTCCAAACACTTTTCAGCAAAGTTTTTATCCCCGACCGATAAGGCTTCATCAATAATCAGGATATCTGGATCAATATGCACGGAAATGGAAAAACCAAGCCTGGACTTCATACCGCTTGAGTAGGATTTCACCGGTTGATCAATGAACTTGCCAAGCTCTGAAAACTCAATGATCTCAGGCTCAAGTTCTTTGATTTTATTTTTATCGAATCCGAGCATAAGCATTTTCAGCTCAATGTTTTCTCTGCCCGTCAACTGATTATTCAGGCCCGATGAAACGGCAATCAAAGCCGTTTTCCCGTTAGTTTGGACATTTCCATCCGTAGGCGGGATAATACCTGCAATAATATTGGACAATGTGGATTTCCCGGATCCGTTGACCCCGACAAATCCTATTACATCGCCCTTTTCCGCTTCAAAACTTACATTTCTCAGAGCAAAGTACTCTTCCCCATAGCTTTTAGGTAAAAGGAGATCCAATAATTTTTCCGAGTTTTTATTATATAATTTATACTTTTTCGTTATATCTTTGACAATTACCGATTTTTCCAATTTTTCTCACTTCCAGTTTACTTAAAGTCAACAAAGCGATCTCTAAACCTAACATGCAGCGAGGAACCTATCAAAAAGAAGACGATTACGACTGCCCAGAAATATAGCGTATATTCCCAATTCACTATTAGGTACCATGATTCCCCCAATAACGAAGCTCGATACCCATCCACAATATAATATAGAGGATTCAGCTTCATGATTTTAACGATTACAGGATGGTCATTAGCATTTAATACCCAAAGGATTGGTGTTAAATAAAACAAGACTTTCATTAATGACACGATCATATTGTGAACGTCGCGAATAATGGTTGATAAGGTTGACGAGATTAAGCCAAATGAAAATAACAGCGCAACCGTTGCGGCAACATAATACGGCAGTTGTATGATGTAAACTGTAGGGAGGTATCCAGTAAAACCTAATAGTATGATAATGACTCCCAGCAGCACGAGATGCTGATACAACTTAGCAAAAATGACATACGAAGGAATGACACTCATCGGAAAGCTCATCTTGGATACCATATTCAGTCGGGAATAGACGGATTTGGACGTTTGGGTTATAGCAGGATTCACAAAAAACCAGACAACGATCCCTGCCATAAGCCATGGAAGGAATTCTTCACCGCGATTTAAGATTCCAAATCCGAATACAAACCAATAAATCGCAATCTGTATCATCGGATTGATGATTTCCCATAGGATTCCCAGGTAGTTATTACTGTTGGCACTTTTCACCTCATAAACAGATAAACGCCTTACCAAATAAAAATTGTTGATTTGTTCTTTTAAAACGGTCAAAGCTGAACTCATATATTACACAGACCTTCCTAAAAACACTTTTTCTACGACACGGCGTGAAGCCTGGCCATCCTCGAGGGCACAAAACCGTTCGTGAAAGTGATTGAACTCATTGTTATTTTCAAATTTGATCGCACTGATACTATCAATGACCGCATCAGATGTTTTTACTAACATACCTGGCGCATTCTTTTCAAAATCAAAGTAAAACCCGCGAAGCTTGTCCCTGTAATTTTCAATATCATATACATAGAAAAGCATCGGCCGCTTTAAATTTGCGTAATCAAAGAATACGGATGAATAGTCGGTTATTAATAAATCCGAAATAAGATACAAATGACTAATATCTTCGTAATTGGATAAATTGTAGGCGAATCCTTGATAAGCTGTTAAATCCAAGTTCTCAGAAACCAAATAATGAAGACGGAGCAAAATGACATACTCCTCCCCCAGCTCCTGTTTCATTCGATTCAAATCCAGTTTTATTTCAAATTTATATTTTCCCTTGCTATAAAACTCATCATCCCTCCAAGTAGGGGCGTATAAAATGATCTTTTTCTCTATTGGTATACCCAACTTCTGTTTCAATGAGTCGATTGTATCACGATTATTCCCATTGTAAAGTATATCATTGCGCGGATAACCAGTTTCGAGAATTTTAGAAGTATCGACATTGAAGGCACGGGCAAAAATTTCACTTGAATAAGCATTCGGTGAAATTAAATAATCCCACTTACTTGATTCGGCATGGAAATTTTCTTTATATTTATCCGTCGTTGTTCCAGGCATGTGTACTTCATTCATATCTGCAGCAAGTTTCTTTAATGGCGTCCCATGCCACGTTTGCAAATAGATTGTGTGCTTCGGCTTCGGAATCCAAAGCGGGAGCCTGCTGTTCGTTACCCAATAACGGGCCCTGGTCATTTTAAGCAGCCAATTGAATGAAAAACGATTGAGATACGGAATGCCTGCCTCTTTGAAATGAGCACTATATCTTTTATCTACGCTCCAATACATTTTATATTCAGGATGGTGACTCTGCAAGTATTCATAAATCGCTCGTGGATTACAGCTATACTGCTTTCCTAAAAAACTCTCAAATATTACAAGCTTATGATCCACTGGAAATGCTTGCCCTACCATTGCAAAAGCCATTTTATATCCTCTTAAAATAATTGCTTTAGCCCCATTTTTTAATAGCGATAGAAAGGAAGGTCTCTTTGAGGTTTGTATTGTTTCATTTGACATATCTGATCTCCCTTTTTATTAATTAGTAATAATTGAGTAATGATTATAATTAATCGTGGAGCACTGTCTTTCTTTGTGTTATCAGCCTATTAACACAATCCCCATAACCCACTACATACAATCATCATCAAACTTCTTCTCAAATATATCAAATTAAAAATAAGCTCGCCCAATAAAAGGGAGAGCTTATTTTTGGTGTACCTCTAACAGCTACTCCAAAGACTTTATAGCTAGTCCCAAATTATTTGCCACTGTTGTATAAAACTCCACATTTTTGTTATTATACGCCATCTTATTTTTCAGGATTCTTTTAATATTCACCAATTGATAATCATTGTATCGAATGAACACTGTAAATAATGACTTTTCCATTCGGTCAATTTCATCTAATGAAACAGTAAAATGACCTCTATTACCTTCTATTCGAACTTCACAGTTGATTTCATTGTCCATTCTTTTTCTATCACGTATTAATACGGACTCTATGTTGTTTATATCATCACCATAAATCTCAAAACTCTGGTGGTAGACATTATCGATAACATAAGAATCTATTGCACGAGCAAGCATCGGTATCCTTACGAAGCGATAATCACCTTCCAGAAATGGAAGTTCATAATAAGGCAAACAATCTTTAATAAGATATTTTTTATTAGCATCTTGCTTTAACCATTCAAATAACCTTACGAAATCATCAATACGATCCGCCATGAATAATTCAATGGCAAATTTATAGATAGGGACTTTAAATTCATTCTTAAAGTCATATGACAGGTTTTTCGTTGTTTCGACAGCATCCCTTAATACTTCTATAAAATCTTCTTTTTTCTTGGATTTCACAAAAATTTGACTGTCGAACGTTTTTACAATATCGTACTCATAAATCCGGTTGAGGGCCACTCTTTTCAGTTCAATGGCTATATCCTTGGATTGAATATACCTTATTATTTCGACATCCGCTTTTCTTTTATCTAACACATTCGTAACACGTGTTAAAGAATTTGGATTTTCTGAAGTTCTGTTGACATAATAAATAGGTTTTTTAGTAGTTGAAACTGCTCTGACTTTAAAGAAAACATCTGTAAAAAACCATTTATCTTCACCGAATTTCATATTTGGAAAACCAATTTCATTTTCTTTAACCATAGACAAATTCATCATTCTGGCCGTTGGACCCATATGATAAAAAAAGTGCGGTACATCCAATGGGGTAATGCTTCTTCTTTCTTTAATAGAAGCAAACTCACCAATTACAGTCTCTGACTCAGATTCGACTTTTACCGTTTTGCCCACTACATAATCATCACCTGTTTCCTCCAGGATGTTATAGAGGCTTTCCAGTCCATCAGGAGCAAGCCAGTCATCTGCGTCCAAAAAAGTTATATATTTAGATGTTCCCAGTTCTATTCCTATGTTTCTGGGGGTCCCAGGTGACCCATTATTTCCCTCAAGGGAAACTAAACATATATTTTTATATTTAGCTGCATACTCCTGAATAATTTTAACGGTATCATCAGTCGAACAATCATCTATAATTATATATTCAATCTGATCTATACCCATGGATTGATTTATTACTGATTCAATCGTTTTTCTAATGAATTTTTCAGCATTAAAAGCAGCAGTAACTACAGTGACTTTTTTAACTTTTCCTAAAAATTTATTTCTTAAGCTTGAAGGATTATTTTTTATTTGAATATTGCTGCTCTTTAAAAGTTCCCTCGCTTTTTGACGCACCAAAAAATTCATACGGTTCCTCTCCTTTATGTGTAGAGGCACATGCTTCGATTAGGCAGCCAGTTTACCAGTTACTTAAAAGCAAAAATACCCTTTAAGGAATCAATCATCAAAAAATTTATCCACGATTCTCTGTGTAGCTTTACCATCTTCTATTCCACAATACTTCTCTCTAAATAAACTATATCTCTTTTTGTATTGCTTGTTTATTTCATCAATATCGCCAATAGTTTCGATAATCTCTTCAGTTGTTTTTAAAAAAGGACCTGGTGCTTCTTTTTCAAAGTCCATATAGAATCCACGGATGTTATCTCTGTAATCTTCCATATCATAAGTGTAGTACAAAATCGGACGAGCAGTATTAGCAAAATCGAACATTACTGAAGAATAATCAGTAATCAATATATCAGAAATCAGGTAAAGTTCCTGTATATCTGAATAATTGGATACATTTATAACGAAATCCTCAAATTCACTCGGGATGCTGAGATTATTACTTATAACAACATGCATCCTTAACAATAGGACATATTCATCTCCAAGTGCTTCTTTCATTCTTTCTAAATCAAATTTCAACTCAAAAATAAATTTATTATTTTTAGATGTTTGATTATCCCGAAATGTAGGAGCATATAAGATGACTTTTTTTCCTGTTGGTATCTTCAGTTTTTCAATCACGGACTTGGCGGTCATTGAAGCATCTTCCCTATAAAATAAATCATTTCTTGGATAGCCCGTTTCTAATATTTCTCCTTCATATTTGAAAGCACTTCTGAAGGCCTTGGACGCATAGGGACTTGGTGATATTAAATAATCCCAAGTTCTCGTTGCACCATGAACCCGATTTAAGTACCCATCGTCTCTTCCTTGTATATTTTCTATATCAAATAGCATTTTTTTCAAAGGGGTACCATGCCAAGTCTGAATATAAGTCGTTTCCTTCCTTTTGCTTAGATAGGTAGGGAAGTTTTGATTATTTATCCAATAGCCGGCTTTAGCTAAATAATAATAGTATTCCGGGCTTAAACGTTTTACCAGCTTCGTATTCTTTCCTTTTATTGGTAAATTACCATTATACACCCAAACTTTTTTATAATTATTGTCCCTTTTCACTAGCTCTTCATATATATACTTGGGGCTATCTGCGAATTGTTTTCCTATTCCACTTTCAAAAAGAATAAGATTCCTGTCAACCGGGATAAGCCTAGACATAATTTTATATACATTTTTCATAACAGGGAAATACTTTTTACTTTTCCTAAATCGATTAACAAAGAGCTTAACAACCGGATGGTTATATAATTTACTTAGTGAATTTGGATCTTTTTCAGCATGTTGAATCACTTCGAATATCCTTGAATTAGAATGAACATCGCGATATTTAATAAAACGGTCGGCCTTGTCCATATACTTTTTCTTCATGACAAAATCAGACTTGGCATATTCGGCTAAAACACCTAACAATTCATCCAATTCATCAACGATTTCACCCGGAAGATCGTTATCCAAATCCAAATGTGACGGTCTTTTCCCTATAAAACGGTTTCTATCAAATTGATAGTAAATCACCGGTTTATGCAGGAAACTGAAGTCAAAAGCTACACTTGAATAATCCGTAATCATAATCGCACTTTCCTTAATTAATCTTTGGACATCCACTTCACCCTGACTAATTACCCTAACTGGAGCATCTTTAAAATAAGACGTGAATTTCTGCATATTAGGGTGAAGGCAAAAAATGATTTCAAACCCATTATTTTTAGATAAATCATGTAAAACCGGGTGATTCACTAATTTCTGATACCTTTCAAAATACTCGCTTTCCAAAAATATTTCATCGGATGTAATCCAATCTCTCCATGTTGGAATGATCAATAATTGCCGCTTTATTAAAACATCACCCTTAAACAGCGAGTCGAACCTTGACAGTCCCGTTGTGAATACTTCTTTTTCGTTGTACCCAAAATCAGTTACGATCATATCCTTTTCGAAGTCTGAACTTACTAGAAAAACATCCGTACTAAAACCAGAGGTTGCCTTTTTCCCGTAGTTTGCCACCATATTCTTAGTACCCATAACACCATGCTGTAGAAACACCTTAACACCCTTAACACGATTTTTAAATTCAGATGTTCTTAAAGGATATAAATAATCTGGATGATGTGATGAAATAATACGTGTTGATTCCATTGTCTTTTTAATATGTTCCTTTGACTTGAAATAAAGTATATTTCCAAAGGGCTCGACGTTCTTAGCTTCCACAGAACTCTCTTCTATTACATAATACACTTCTTTTTCAGGGTGATTTTCTCTCATATATTTAAAAAAATGATATCCAGTATCCTGGGCTTTATAAGTTCTTTCTCCAATAATCCAGACATCCTTTTTCTTTTTAAATAAACCCAGAAATCGCCTCCACCCCATCATCCTTTTTAAGTATCGATATGTTTCCGTAGGGAAGGTAAACACTTCCAAAGATAAATTAGCTGCTTTAAAGGTATAGTATGGATTGACTATAGCAACTCCATTATCCGAGATAACATCGGTCTTTTTAGTGAATATTTTAGTTCTGGTGGTTGGTCTTCCGACGCGTATCATTTTCGGCTCTTCCTGATCATGCAAATATAATTTCATGTAAATATCATATACATCATCTTCCAAATCCACACTGACCAATTGTTCTAAATCCAAATTCATATCATATATATATCGATTCAGTCCATATTTCTTAATATTCATTTCCTTATTATGAATAAAAGATATATTTGCCTGATATTCTTTGTCACTTTGCCTGCCTTTTACTAGGCTCTCACCTTTTATTATCTTTGAATTCTTGGTGAAGATTTGACCACTAATATGCATTGTCTTCGATTTGTTGGTGATTTTTTCGATTTGAGACTTAATCGAAATTTCAGGGGTCTTATTGATATAAAGAGATAAATTCCCTTTATTGGTTATAGAGAATATACTTTGTTTATCTTCATAGGTATAAAAACCTAAATTGTTCGTGTATGTTTCCTGAAAACGCCCTAGACGAATTGGATATTCAATATTAACCTGTTCGCATACTTCTACATATTCAGCTTTATGTTCAATATTAAGGATTGATTTTTTGCTTAGATTTTCAACTGGAACGGAAACTTTGATATAACAGTCATAAACAGAATGGGGTTCATCTTCTAATTTTCGGATTAAATCTATTAGATTTATTTCAAACTCAAATTTATGTGAAACCACCGATTCCGCTATTTTAAATTTTTGATCTTCATTTCCCCTAGAATATAGCCATAGTTCTTTCGCACAATAATGTTCTTTTGAAAATTGACCTTTTATAAAGAGCGTATTTTCCTCTTGCACAATGGACAGAACTTGTTTCAACTTAATTTTAGGGGTTTTTCTTGCTTTCCTTTTTCTAAGAAGCTTTTTTATCATTTTAGACCACCTATAACAAATTATTTAAATAAATGAATCTTTCATTGCACTTTAAAATCATAAACTTTTTTCGGTTTTTCCTCAATATCAGGTGAAATGTTCATATATTACCCAAATCGCCTTGAATATACAAAATGGGACATTATTGGTTAGCTTATCCTAATAGAACCTTTAAATGTGAGTCACTTGCAGCTTACATCGAATATTACATATCTTAATTTTTTGATATCGTTTGGGTTGAAAACAACACCTTTACTTCAATCGGCTAAAAGACCAAGTTCTACAAGCCAATGACTGTCCCCTTGAGCACAATGTGTTCGTTGCCAAGGAAGGACTAACGTAAAAATCATTTGCATGTCCTTCCGTTGCCAGCCAGAATAGAAAGGGTATAGCAAAATCAAGATGCTTAATAGCATAGGAGCATTCTTAACATCATAGTTAACGCTTTCAATACAGGAATAGGCTAAATAGGTCTATAAAATGTTCTCCGGTAGGTTTAGAGTCTATACATGACTCATCCTCTGTCCTTCATAGATCGAATTTAGATTTTTTAATGACACTTTCAACTTCTATATTATATAACATGGATTTTATGATGTTCTCACCTACAAATGGTAAAATGTGAATGGCTTATGCTAATTACAGCAAGAATCATATTTTTTTTGTAATTTTGTTAAGCAATCACCTTTGACTCCAAGTAATAAGAGTGGTGTGTGTTTGAAATTATATTAAATACTATTCAATATAAACCATACAATATCTATTTCAATATAAAATATTTTGTATGGACACATTAATATTCCCTCCAGAATAATACAACTTAGTCAACATTTAATTATAGCTTAAAAATTAATATCTACAATTATCATTAAATTAAATAAATGTGGTTTATTTGTAAAAAAATTGTGGTTTATTTGTAAAACTATTAAGTTATAATTAATAGGAGAAAGACTTACTTAAAAACGCATTTGTCTTGCCTTTAAGCAAAAAGCTGAATGCCCTGAAAAGCTGGTTACCTGTTTTATTGTTTCATTTAATATTCTAATAGTCCAAATATATATCCTAATTTAATTAAGGAAATAAAGAGTCTTACAGGAGGAATAAAAATGAAGAAAGTAATCACTTATGGAACCTTTGATTTACTTCATTGGGGTCATATCAATCTATTAAAACGTGCTAAAGATTTAGGGGATTATCTTATCGTTGCCATTTCCACGGATGAATTCAATGCTTTAAAAGATAAAAAGGCTTATCATAGCTTTGAAAACAGGAAGATGATCCTTGAATCAATCCGCTTTGTGGACGAGGTTATACCGGAAGACAATTGGGAACAAAAGAGAGAAGACATCCTTCGTGAAGGTGTAGATATCTTTGTAATGGGAGATGACTGGAAAGGCCAATTCGATGAATTATCTGAAGTTTGTGAAGTGGTCTACCTTCCAAGAACAATTGGCATTTCTACATCCCAAATTAAAGATGACCTTTTACAAGTTACTAATGGCTAAAGAATTCGCGATAGGAATTTACCTTTTTTGTTTTAAGGTTTTATTCTCTATCTTTAAAATTTTCCCTTTACGTGATAAAACGACCTTTGTCACATCATTCGGGGACAACTGCCAATATATAGCGGATGAAATGGACAAGCAGGACATTCCTATTCAAAAAGTATTTTTAATGAAGCCGAGCAGTCATATAGAAGTGAAGGACGATGGAAAAACCATCGTCCTTCCGTTTGAATCTAATAATATCATTGCCATGATCCAATCGATTTATCACCTCGCTACATCAAAATGGCTCATCATTGATAATTATTTTGGCTTTCTTTCAGCTATTGCATTCAAAAAGCAAGTGAAATGTGTTCAAGTGTGGCATGCGGCCGGTGCCGTTAAGCAATTCGGGGCAAAAGACCCTTCCATTCAAAACCGCTCTGCCCGTGCAAGGACAAGATTTTTAGAGGTATATAAAAAATTTGATTATGTTACGTCAGGTTCAGAGAGAATGGCGGAAATTTATCAAGAAAGTTTTCAATTGCCGACATCCCATATTCTAAGAACCGGGATACCTCGGACTGATTTCTTTTTCAATGATGAATCAAAAAAAACTGCACGCAGTTCGTTGCTAGCCAAATATCCAGAACTTGAGCATAAGAAAATCATTTTATATGCCCCTACATTTCGTAATGACGGCTTGAACAACGGAGAGATTGCACTCGATTTGGAAATGCTCTACAAGGAACTAAAGGACGAACAATATGCGTTATTACTTAAACTGCATCCAGCTGTAAAAACGGGGGATGATCTACAACATAAATTCCCAGGGTTCGTTTACCCTGTCAAAAGTGAATTTCACGTAAATCAACTGCTGATCAGTACGGATCTTTTAATAACCGATTACTCTTCGATTCCATTTGAATTCTCTTTTTTGGAAAGACCAATGATATTCTTTGCATATGACTTAGAAAAGTATGTGAAGGAACGGGGATTTTGGGAGGATTACGCCTCTTCCATGCCCGGACCGGTGGTATCTACCACTGAAGAGCTTTTAGGGAAAATACGGGTCGCAGATCAATCATTAATGAAGATTGCTCCCTTTAACCAAAAATGGAATCAATACTCCACAGGAAATTCAAGTAGGAATTTAGTTGATTTCCTTTTTAAATAAGGCTGTTTTCACATACTTTGTTGCTATTTACCAGGTAGTGAGTTGTGGTTGATTTCCCCTCCAGATGCTCGCTTTCCGCGGGGCGGGCGGTGAGCCTCCTCGGCGTAAACGCCTGTGGGGTCTCACCTGTCCCGCTGCTCCCGCAGGAGTCTCGCACTTCCGCTCCAATCAACCTTAAATAGTTTCGTTTTAAAAACAACAATCTTTACGAAAAGAGCCTTAAATAAAGTCAACCCACTTTGTAAAATGAAGTCGGTTTTTAATGTTAAGTGGCAGAATATCCAATAACCCCTCATAAAAAGAGGAAATACCTTCTCAATGTGAAATTAGATGGGACAGGAAATGAACATTCTAAAAATAGCGCTATTTTTACAGGGATTTACAAATAGGAAAACACGAAGCCACATTGTGAGAAAGGACTCATATTATAGAAAATATTGTAGATTACATCTCTCAAAACTAACCAATATAAACCAGTAAAATACTACTATTTTCCCCTTGTAACAAAAATGTAATATTTTTTAACCCTTTTCATTTGTTAGAATAGGGAAAAAGACATATTCGAGGTGGAAAACCGTGAAAAAAAGTGTAGTCGCATTTTCGACATTAGCCATTTTATCTTCGACTTTTGTTTCTCCTGCCCTTGCCAGTACATATACAGTCAAAAGCGGCGATAACCTAAGTAAAATTGCACAGAAGCATAATACGACAGTAAAAGACTTAAAACAGCTTAATAACTTAAAAACAGACATTTTGAAAATTAATCAAAAATTAATTACATCCAACTCCAAAACAACATCAAATGCTTCTTCAGTTTCCGTGAAAAAAACAAAAAATACCACATATACCATTGTTTCAGGTGATACCTTAACAAGGATAGCAAACAAGCATAACCTTACACTTGCTGAATTGATGAAATTGAATAACTTAAAATCCGATAGAATTTATGCAGGTGCTAAACTTATCGTATCTAAATCAACCACTACCACTACCATTGATTTACCCAGCAGCTCCAAGCCGTCCAATGTTACACAGACCCCAGCGAATTCAGCTACATACATTGTGGTAAAAGGTGACACACTTTCCGGAATTTCCAAAAAAACCAATTTGACTGTAGCTCAGCTTAAATCTAACAACTCGTTAAAATCAGATTTAATCAGAGTTGGACAAAAACTAAAATTAGGTAAATCGGCAAGTACAGCCCCTGCAGATAAAAATGATGGAAAAGTGGAAGCCCCAAGTTCCGGGAACAAAGTAACCACACTCGTTTCCGAAGCAAAGAAATTAATTGGATCACCTTATTCGTGGGCGGGCGCCTCCCCATCAGGTTTCGATTGCAGCGGATTTATTTACTATACGTTCAAAAAGGCCGGGTATGAAGTTTCCAGGCTATCATCTTCCACATATTATGATATGGGTAAAAGGGTTACTTCACCGAAAAGTGGCGATCTTATCTTCTTTGCAACGGGTTCTAATAAATCAGTTGTAAGCCATATGGGAATCTACTTGGGCGGTGGGCAGTTCATTCATGCCTCAACAAGTAAGGGAGTAGAAATCACTTCTACTTCAAACTCCTATTTCAAGAGCAGAATCATCGGTTATAGAAGTTTATAGGATTTACTTGCAGACTTTCTCTTAAAGCCGAAGTTCATGTAAGAGAATCACATCTTCTTTTTATCTATGGGTATATAATTAACTAATATTCGAATGATTAGGAAGCGAAGGAATTCATTTTCTGTGAATCCTTCGTTTTTTTTGAATAAAAACAGGTAAATATGCACTCTAAGTACAAAAAGAAACTATTCTATTTTTGATTAAAAAAAGGTATAGTTAAAAACATACCGACTAGGTACTTTTTCACATCTTCCATTTAGTGGAATGGTTCAGGGAGGAATTAGATGAGATCCGAACAACAAAAAAAGAAAAAGAAACGCAAATCGTTTAAAATAATCGGCTTCACCCTTCTTATCCTTTTCATTGGCACAGTTGCTTATGGAGCTTCAGTTTATCAATCTTTGGCAGGTGCGATTCAAACTATGCAAGGTACTGCGCATAAAACGGATAAGCGTGTAGATGACATCAAGTTCAAAAGCAAAGATCCATTTTCAATACTAATTCTTGGCGTGGATGAAAGGAAAAATGACAAAGGTCGATCAGATACGATGATTGTCATGACTGTTAATCCTAAACAAGAATCCATTGAATTATTGAGTTTACCCAGAGATACGCGTACAGAAATCATCGGTAAAGGCACAAATGATAAAATGAATCATGCCTATGCCTATGGCGGAGTTTCCATGTCGATAAACACAGTGGAGGCCTATTTGGATATTCCGATTGATTATTACGTCAAAATGAATATGGAAGGCTTTCAGGATATAGTGAATGCCGTAGGCGGTGTCACTGTTGATAATGATATGGACCTTGCCTATAAAGGGTATAATTTTAAAAAGGGCACAATCGACTTAAATGGAAAAGAGGCATTGATTTATTCCCGAATCCGAAAGGAAGATCCCCGCGGGGATTATGGACGGCAAATGCGGCAACGCCAGGTTATCCAAGCCGTCATGAAAAAAGGGGCAAGTCTCTCAACACTTACCAATTATGACGATATTTTCGAGGCACTAGGTAAAAACGTGGAAACCAATTTAAGTTTCAATGAAATGTTGAGTATCCAAAATAACTATAAATCATCCCTTAAAAATATAAAACAATATACTCTTGAAGGTGACAATCAAAAGCTAGATGGCGTTTGGTACAACATTGTTCCAGAAGATATAAAACTTGAAGCCCAGAACCGTGTGAAGAAACATCTGGGATTATAATGGAGAAAGGATGGCTTTTATCAGTCATCCTCTTTTTTTCGGTCAATCCTTCGTTTGTTTAAAATAATCGGTACGTATCACTTGGTCACTCAGATCAACCTCCTTTTGGTCTTCTGGTGAAAATCCTTCGACCTTCCCTTTTCCATTTATTTTCATTTGAGAACCATAATCCCCTTTTAATATCAATGCGTCGCCATCTTCGCCATTCAGCATGCTCTCCCCAAAGTATGATGAACTCTTAATATTTAATAAATCGTATAGAGTTGGTAAAATATCGACCTGGCCCCCTACCTTATTAATCGTTCTTCCTTCCATATCCTCCTGATAGATGATCAACGGAATGGGCATATATTTTTCAATCCACTGCTCATCGCTAATTTTATTCTCGTAATACGCTTCAACTTCTTGTTTATCTTTTAAAAATAGTCCATCATGATCTCCGTATATGACAATCACGCTGTCTTTCAATTTCCCGTCATCCTTCAACTTCTTTACGAAATCCCCGATGGCTGAATCTGTATAATGAATTGCTTCGAAATATTTAGTCAGATAGCTGTCCTCTTTTCCAACTTTAGGTTTCAATGTTATCTGTTCCTTCGGTAGCGAAAAAGGTACATGGCTGGTCAGCGTAACGAAAAAAGCGTAATAGGGATTTTTTTTATCTTTTAAGAAATTATAGCTTTGATTGAAGAAACTGCGGTCTCCCAGGCCCATCGATATCATCTCATCCTTCTGCATATCCTCTATGGAAAGATAGTCATCAAACCCTAGCGAGGGATATGCATGCTGCCTATTCCAGAAGTCTTCTTCATCTCCGTGGAAAGCATAACTTTGATAATCCGACTTCTTTAATTCTTTAGCAAGACCCGGAAAATCATTATAAGGGAACCGAAAAAAGGTCGCGCCTTGCTTTAAAGGAAATAAACCGGTATTCACGATCAGCTCTCCGTCAGATGAATTTCCAAATACAGTCTGTGGATATACATGCGGGAAGTACAGACCCTCTTTCGCCAATTCATTCATGAATGGCGTGACCTCCTGTCCGGCACTCTTTTGAAATAGCGGAAACGCCTGTAAAGATTCCACCTGGATGATAATGAGATTCTTCCCTTCCAAAGAGCCTGAAAACGCATGATCCTGCCTGTTCTTTTCATCGAAGTAATCAGAAACGGCCTTCTTTTCTTTCGAAGACATACCATGCCTTCCCGAGTCAGTAAAATAGGCATACGTATCCAATACGTGATGACCGATCGGACCCCAGTTTCGCAAGAAGGTATTCGCCTCATAACGCCGGGTTATATCGACCTTATCGATAAATATATTCTTTACCGGCTTTAGCCCCGCTATCATGAGGAATATTACGGCCGGTACAAGTGCCATATGCTTGAGGGGGTATTTTTTCTTCATGAATGACTCCGCAATTGGAAAGCCTAACAGAAGAAAGATTGAATCCTTCATTTTCATCATACTGAATATACTTTCACCAAGCCCATTCAGATTGCTTTTTTGCATCCACATATAGGAAGTGATAGGTGTCGAGTAATACCGATAAAACCAAATGTCCCCAAGGAAAAAGGCCATGATCGAAAGAAGGAAGACTGAAAAAATGATGCCCTTTAGGACTCCATTCGGTACGCATTCCTTCAGATAAACAATAAAACCGGCAACGCCGATGATTATCGTAAAAATTCCAATCGAAAGATCATTACCCATCCTATCATTCGTATAAATGAAAAGTATTGCCACGATTGAAATGGACATAATCTCAAATAACCGTTCCTTCAATCGCTGATTCAGGTTGTTCTTCATGCTCCTGCCACTTTCCTCTTCATTATTTCCAGGACTTAATTAAGCCTGATTACGGAAGAATACTTATAAATATTACTTAGCGTTGCCATTTATGAGAAACTGCACACAGAAAACAGCATAAATATTTGGCAGTTATCCAACTAGTCTTTAATGTCTTCCTTTAAAAACAAAAAGCCTTCATCGGATGAAGGCCTTTCAACAGTCTTAATCATTTCTGCGTGTTTTGATTTGGCAGTCCGGCAAAAAAATATCGTCCGGCTGCCGCCAATCATCGTGTTTTTCCTACTATCTCTTCCATTCAAAAGCAATCTTCCAATCTTCATCAGGAATCGATTCTGCCAACATATCCCCTTCTTCGAATAAAAACCGCCATGGCATGCTTGAAAGTGCTGGTATCTCACCCAGCTTTGAAAGATCGAAAGCCTTTTTTGCCAATAATTTTCCGTTCCCATCCACTAACAGTAAATCCACGATATCAAACAGGACAGCTTTCTCCAATGAATTTCGTAGAAAAGCCACTATGATTACATCATCCTCCACCCTAGTCAGCTTAACACCGGAAATTGAAATTTGATTCGGTTTTAATGCAGGCAGCCTTTGATGGTGGAATTTATATACATATTCCTCTTGCTTGGAAGTTTCCCAATCCTTGTGAAACATTAGGGAAGTATGAACAGTGACATCCGAATTGTGTACCTTATGCCCATCTGAAGCTAAAGTATTTTCCCTTTCGTTAACCCCTTTATCCCTTTTTCCAAAAAAACTCATCATTCATCACTCCCCAAAAGCAGCTTCGTCTTCCTGATTGCTTTTCATATATTCCATAAAGCCGATGCTAATCTCCGACTCGATTTTACTTAATAGAAGATTGAATTGACTAAGAGCTTCTTTTTCAAACAGCATATATGGGTCCTGTTGACCATAACCGATTAAACCCATTCCTTCCTTCACACTATTCATTTCGTCTAAATGGTTCATCCAATTTGTATCAATATGCTGCAGCATGAAAACACGTAACTGATTTTGCCATTCTGCATCGGCTTGAAAAATTTCAAGTATCGCTTCCAATTCACCTAAAGCATCCAGAGCTTTTCCCTCAACTATATGACCTTCTAAGTCCTGCAAATCACTTGCCTGCCAATCCAACGTCAGGAAAGCAAGGGAAAGCTCTTCAATAAAGGCCGAGTAATCAGGTTCCTCTATATGATCATGGTAATATTTCACTATGAGCCGACGAATGTATTTTTCGATATATTCAAGTAAAATGGCCGACATCCGTCCAGATTCCAAATCTAGTATCCGGTCTCTCATCGCGTATATGATTTTACTCTGCTCATTTAATGCATGTTCTAACTTCAATAAATGGTAACGGCTTGATTGATGCATCTGCTCTATCGTTTCCTGCACCCTTTTCACGAATTTTTCGGGTGCAGGGCCCACCACCAATCCACTTTCATCCGTTTTGATTTTCTTTATATACCGTTCGAGTTCTTCTTCATCATAGTAATCAAACAAATCATCTTCAAATGAAATGATGAATTGTGTTGAACCTGGATCACCCTGCCTGCCGGAACGTCCCCTAAGCTGCATATCAATCCGATTGCTTTCATGTCGCTCAGTACCGATAATATGAAGGCCGCCCAATTCCTTGACAGCTTCATCCAATAATATATCGGTTCCTCTCCCAGCCATGTTCGTCGCCAGCATCACTTGATATTTTTGGCCGCTATTTGCGATGATTTCCGCTTCATCCGCTTCCGTCTTCGCATTAAGGATTTGATGCTTAATTTTCGCCTTCTCTAAATGAACCGAAATTTTTTCAGATTGCTCAATGGAGGTCGTCCCGATCAAAATAGGTCTACCTTCATTATGAATCCGTTTTACTTCTGTGACGATTTTGTTGATTTTGCTCATTTCATCCTTATAAATTAAATCAATCTCATCAACACGAATAATGGGCTTATTAGTTGGAATTTCAATGACGGGGAGCTGATATATTTCCTGGAATTCCGACTTTGATGGCATGGCACTGCCGGTCATCCCAGATATTGAATGATATAAACAAAAATAATTTTGGACGGTAATCGCTGCCTGTGTTTCATTCTCTTCGGTAATCTCCAAGCCCTCTTTTGCCTCAATTGCTTGATGAAGCCCATCACTGAAGCTTCTACCTTCCATCACCCTGCCTGTGAATTTATCGATTAACGCAATCCTTCCATCCATGACAATGTAGTCCACATCCAATTTCATAATCGCGTGGGCTTTAAGTGCCTGTGTTACATTATGTAATAACTCTTGATGATCCAGTCCATACAGATTTTCGATACCAAAGGCCTCTTCAATCTTCAATGCCCCTCGGTCCGTGAAAAAGGCAGCCTTTGACTCAATGAAAATCTCGTAATCATCATATTCTATAAATGACTTCATGATTTGTGCAGTGATCTGGTGAAGCCCAGTACCATCGCTTGACTTGCCCGCAATAATTAATGGTGTCCTCGCTTCATCAATCAAGATGCTGTCAATCT
Organism: Peribacillus sp. CSMR9; assembly: GCF_033141925.1. Taxonomy (NCBI): domain Bacteria; kingdom Bacillati; phylum Bacillota; class Bacilli; order Caryophanales; family Bacillaceae; genus Peribacillus; species Peribacillus sp. CSMR9. Next base: position 37,383 of record NZ_JAOPHO010000004.1, on the reverse strand, counting down.
CGTCAACAATGGCAAACCGGTGTCCTCTTTGAACCTTTTCTTCTCTTCGGAAAACCATATTATCACGCAAATAATCAAAACCGAACTCTGTTGCCGTTCCATACGTGATATCCGCCGCATACGCTTCACGTTTTGCAGAAGGCTCCAATTGGGAAATGTTCAAACCGACCGTCATTCCTAGAAATTCATGAATTTGTCCCATTAACTCTTTATCACGTCTTGCCAAATATTCATTGGCAGTAATAATATGGACACCATTCCCGTACAGTGCATGTAAATAGCTTGGTAAAGTAGACACAAGCGTCTTCCCCTCGCCCGTATTCATTTGTGCAATGCCCCCTTCATTCAGGACAAAACCGCCAGCAAGCTGAACATCATGGTGCCTAAGATTCAATACTCGTTTAGAAGCTTCCCTTACTACCGCAAAAGCTTCGATTTGTATATCCCATATATTTTTACCAGCATCCAATACGCTTTTAAATCTATCCTTCATTCCGCTTAATTCTTGATCTGAATAACTTTCATACTTACCTTCTAGTCGATTCACGGCATCAACCAACTTATACATTCTATTCAAGTCTTTAGAGCTTTCTTTGAAGAACTTTTTCATACTGGATAGCATAGGGTTCTCTCTCCTATTATTTCAAATGAACTCTAGTGAAATTATATCAGTTATATATTTACTGTTTATAAATTATTGCCTATATATTGTAATTTATAGAAAAGTTTTTTCACTTTATTACAATATCATTTTAAAACTGTATATTCTTTCATTATTCAATGAGTAAAAAAAGGTTCAGGTTACGGGTTGGCGGATCATTCGTCAGCTAACATTCTTCGCGATTGCTTTTTCCTTGTTGCACAAACTGGCAATATAGGCAGGCTCTTTACTTTTGCATTCACATAGCGCAGAAATTAATGAATATTATGAAGGGGTTTTTTTATCGATTTTAACAAAGAATATGGAGACTTTCACCCATTGGAGGATTACCGATGAATAAGACATCCAGAAGTCATAAACTTTTACAGTCTCATCACTTTGGATTACTCGTTCTTATCTGCTTTATTTGCATGACCTCTCCTATTCAAGCAGAAACAAAGAACACCCCCAGGAATGTCATAATGCTGATTGGCGACGGTATGGGGTTAGGTGCAATAGAAATTGCCCGACAAATGGAATATGGAAAAACAGGTATTTTACATTTGGAAAAACTGGAGCACGTTGCCCTAATGCGCACCTATTCCGCCAATAATTACGTCACTGACTCAGCGGCAGGTGGGTCCGCGATTGCCACTGGAATAAAAACCAACAATGAATCGATCGGTGTCGATGCCAATGGTTCCGAGGTAGATAGTGTATTGGATGCATTTCAGGCTAAAGGAAAAAAAGTCGGGATCATCTCAACCAATATGGTAGTCGATGCCACTCCTGCAGCCTTTGGTGCAAGTGTATCTAACCGCTGGACAGGTGGCGCGAATATCGCGAGGCAGCTCTTTGATAACCGGATCGACGTCATTCTTGGCGGAGGTTCCAGTTATTTCGAGGCAAATAAGCAGAATGGCGAGGATTTAATCGCTAAATTTAAACAAGCTGGCTATGGGATTACAACGACGAAAGAAGAACTTAGTTCCATTAATAAACCGGAAAAACTTTTAGGGTTATTTCACCCTACCTATATGAATTTTAAGCTGGATAAAGAAGTATTACATTCACAAGAGCCATCTCTGCCCGAAATGACATCCAAAGCGATTGATATTTTATCCCAGAGTGATAAGGGATTCTTCTTGATGAGTGAAGGTGCACGTATTGATCATATGGAGCATGCAGCTGATATCACTGGAATATGGAAAGAAACGATCGAATTTGACCAGACCGTGAAAGAGGTTGTGAATTGGGCAAAAAATAGAAATGATACTTTGATTGTTGTGCTTGCAGACCACGAAACAATGGGGACCTCCGCTTCTGAAACGATGGATATCCCTGCATTGAAAAAAATCAGGGTTTCTTCTGAATATATGTCCAAACAACTTATATTCGATAAAAATAATGAAATCATTCCAGAAAGTGTCGTTTCCGCATTCAAGAAGTATGCACATATATCCCTTACGGATCAGGAAGTTCATCAATTCATCGATAACGTAAAAAAGAATAGAACGCTTGTCTATCCACAGCATCAAATTGATTGGGAAATCGGAAGCACCATCGCCAAGCATTATAAGGCAGGTGTAGCTGATAGAAGCATACGGGCCGCCAGTTCCACAGGAGGGCACACCGCCAATATGATTCCCATTTTTGCTTCTGGCCCGGGAAGCGAAGCCTTTGATGGGGTCATTGAAAATACAGATGTTTCGAAAATCATCACAAAAGCCGCCGGTGTTCCGTTCACACCTGGTCAGCATAAAACAAAAGAGGAATGAATTCATTCCTCTTTTAAGTTCATTCTCCTGTCTCTTCAACTGGGTTTTTTCGGGTATTCAGGTCCGTCAACTCAAGTTTTGTGGAATAACTCCGATGTTTTGGGCAATTACTAACGATATTGCGCGATATCCCTGAGTTTAGTGGATTTATTCGTATGTTCCAAGCGTTTACTCGTGAGTTTAGTGCGTTTACTCGTGAATTCACGCCTTTTACTCGTGAGTTTAGTGCGTTTACTCGTGAATTTGCGCCTTTTACTCGTGAGTTTAGTGCGTTTACTCGTGGAATCGTGATTTAGTGATCGGACCAGTTGATAAAAAGACGCCATGAATGACGTCTTAATTACTCATTTTTTAACATGTTTTATTAAAACATACCCAATTTGGCTTCCTTTTTTCACTTTATACCACTCACCTTGTTGAGATAGTATCGTAATGGTTTGATCCCTGTTCAGTTTCCCTACCGTTTTAGAAGATGTACTTCTTTTTTCTTTAATATGTAATACACTTGCTGTCACTATTCCCATCGTCTTCCTAATAGGGATTTTCGTTGAAACGGTATTCCGATTGTCGCTCTCATCCTTAGCGGAGATGGTCACGGTAAACGTCCCGGTGGACATATTTCTGAAATCCCAAGTTGCCGATTGCCTGCCTTTAGTGACCTGCCTTGAAGCAAGGGTTCCAACCACTATTCCTTTACTGTTCTTGATTTCCACTGTTACATTGGCATTTTCATTTATTATATACGTTATGTTCGCTTTCTCGGTACTGTAATTACCCGATGTATCGACATCGGTGATATCCGGAGCCGATGCATCCTTATTTATCTTAATCTTCATTGTTGTCGAACCTTCATTACCGCTTCGGTCCATTGCAGACATTTCTGCTGTATATGTACCGTTATTTACAGCTTTCGTGTTCCAGGTTGCTGAATGGCTCCCCTTTTTCAAGGTTTGGTCATGGACTGGGGTGGCTAAGACTTTCCCCTTACTATCTTTAATCGTGAGTGAAACTACAGCTTCTTCTTTAAGGGAGTATATGATTCCAACCTCATCATTTATATGATCCTGCTTCGCTTTTAGGTTTATTGGATTCGGTGCCGCCTTCGCAACAAGATCCCTTTTAGGTTCAGACACTGCATGTCCATATTCCTTTTCTATATTAGTGTTAGGATAATAAAAACCCAAGATCTCTTGATACGTTTGACCTGCTTCCGCTCTGTTTTTCGCTCCAACCTGACTTAGGCCGACGCCATGTCCGTATCCTGACCCTTCAATAGCAATTCTGGAAGGATCGGAAGATGAATGGTCAACCAGGTAGCTTTTCATCACATCCTGCCCCACCATGCCCCTAATTTTGGAAGCCGCTACATTCGTAAGGCTAACCTTTTGCTCCAAAAGTTTCCCCCTTTCATCAACGAGATTCCTTACATAGAAATTGATTTGGATGGAGCCTTTCGTAACCCGGCCTCCCGTTTTTTTATCAGTTAAGGTTAAAGCGGGTATTTCAGCAATTTTAATATCCTGCTTGGCATATCCGTTATTTTTCAGCCAAACCTTCAGCTTAGGTACAACCGCTTTATCTTTTTCCTGTACACTTGTCCACCATTCATCCGGCTGTGATAAATCTTTCTTTGACAGGTCAATTTGCTGCTTGTCCAGCGTTATCGCCCAATTTGTTTTTGTATCATAGGAATCTTCTTTTATAGTTAAATATGCAAGAGGGTTCCCACTTGACCAAACATTCGAATTCGATTCGGTCATGCCTCCATTGCTTGAGGAAAAAAACGCTTCGATTATTTCACCATCATGTTTGATTACCATACCCGTTGTCTGCTCAATGGCTGAATTAGATTGGTAGTGACCGTCCGCCCCGCCATATACTTGGTAGGAAACCGTATCATCAATTAATGTGGATTGATGGCGAAGTGCATAAGTCCGGGCTGCAATTGCCTGTGCCTTTAAGGCTTCGGAATGCCATAGTGCGGGCATTTCCCGCGGGACAACGCCCTTTAGATAATCTTCAATGTAAACATGATTGATAGGACGAATGTAACCGCCCTCCACTGTAAATAAAAATGATCCTGTATACGGCCGGCCGTTTATGGACAATAAAGCATCTTGTTTAACAGGAATTATCTTTAAGGAGGCATCGGATCCCATTTTCTTGGAATCTTTGTAAACGCCAAGTTTTCCTGACTCCATTTTCAAAGTCAGTTCTTCCCCCTCCTTGATGAATGTCTCTCCCCCTGAAGTACGATAGTCCCCGGTTGCCGTTAATTTGACACTGGTTTGATTCCCTAAGTAATTCTTCAGTTTCACTTCCATCGTTTTACTCTCTTCCGCTGCCGATGCTTCATGAGAAGGAAATGCAGAAAAAATGATAAAGAAAGCAATAAACAAATACTTTAGACTCCTCATTCCTCTTCATCCTCCCTAAACTATTTATCCTTCAAAGATTTCCAAGTTCCTTATACGCTCAATTCATTGTCCATAACGGCCAGGATGATGTCACTGCTGCTGAATGATTCCAGGACCATAGAATTCAGGTCCCGGGTTCCCTTATTCATTATTCGTAAAGGCTGCTATGATTATGGCAACCTATATTCCGTTCACAGAACTCTCTTTTTACATTCTGGATGTATGGCTCATTATCCTTCAAATCCAACCTTTAATATTGAGATAACGTGACTCATTCCATAACCGGTGAAAAAATAAAAAAGCTGGACACGGAAGAAACCATGTCCAACTTTTTTAGGGTAAATGCTAGATGCATATAGCCCATTACCGATGAATTATTTCTTTACTTCAAATACTTCTTCAAAACCGGTTTCATATGATCGATGACTAAATGGCTGCCGCCACGTCCTTTCACATCTTCAATCATCCAGGCCATGAGAAGTTCTGGATCTTTTGTGTCCATGGCAACAAACCAGCCATTTTCCGTTCCGTCAGAATTTTTGGATGCCTTGATTTCAGCAGTTCCCGTTTTGGCTGCCATTTTGATGCCAAGATCATTTATTCCATGTCCGCTTCCCTTAGGATGTTCCACCACTTGTGTCAGCATCTTGGTGATCTGATTTGCTTGGTCAGCTGATATGGCATTTTCTTTCCATATTTTCTTTTCTATTTTATCTCCAGCTATCAAAGAAGGTGCCAGGATATTTCCTTCATTCAAGAAGGCTGAATAGGTCATAGCGAGATGAAGCGTGCTCATTTGGACTTGCGCTTGACCATATCCAGCGTCTGCCAAGCGTCCTTCACTGTCGATCTTACCAATGCTCGATGCTTTGATCGGATAATCGTAGTTCAAAGCTTCATCAAATCCGAATGCCTTGAGTCCATTTGTGAATTTTTCCTTTCCAAGCCCCAATGCTTTTTGGGCAAAGTAAATATTGTCTGAATAAATTAATGCCTTTTCCATATCGATTGGAACACCGGGGTCAGAAACCCTTGTAATGGAATGGTCTTTCCATGTCGATTTGGCCCACGTTCTTCCTTCGATATTGATCGCCTCATTCGGATCCACACCATTTTTCAAAGCGATTGCCGCAGTTATGGCCTTAATGGTTGAACCAGGTGCAAACGTCGAACTGAAGCGGTTTAGAAGCGGTTTTTTTGGATCTTCTTCAAGCGCTTTTTGTTCCGCTTTTGTTATCCCGAATATATATTTATTAGGATCAAATGACGGACTTGAAACAAGTGCAAGTGTTTCGCCGGTCTTCGGATCAAGTGCCGATGCTGATCCTGCTTTGTTCTTATATTGCTTAAAGATATCCTTTTGAAGCTCGGCGTCGATGGTCAATGTAATTGTTTCTCCCTCTTCAGCGGGCTTTTCAGCAATCACCTTTTCTTCGCCATTTGCTGTTTTAATAAAGATCTTACCGCCCGGTTTCCCTTTAAGGCGTTCTTCTAAAACTTCCTCAAGGCCGCGCTTGCCAATAACGTCATTTGAGGTGTAGCCTTTTCCCTTCAATTTCTCCAGGTCTTCGGCCGATGCCTCGCCGACATATCCAATTAGATGGGCAGTAGCCTCTTTATATGGATATATGCGTTCTTCCGTATTATTGACCGATACCCCAGCAATGCCCAATAGCTTTTCCAGGGTTGCAGCATTATCACTTGACATTTTCTTGATAGGGACGAAATAGCTGGGCTTTACCCATGATTGTTTTAATTTCTGATTCACTTCGTCGGTGGACATATTGAGGATTCCAGCGACCTTTTTAACCGTTTCGGATGCGTTGGCCATTTTCTCTGGCACAATTCCTACTTCCGATACCGTTCCATTCATGGCAAGACCATGTTCATGTCGATCGACAATTTCCCCGCGAATGGCTGGATACGATTCGACCGATATCTTTTCACCAGCTTCCAACTGAGGGAATATATAGCTTTCATCCCACTTTATGTACCAATTCTCTTCCTCACCTTCCCCTTCCTTGACAAGGGTCGCTTTATGGTCAGAGCTGACAGCCCCCGCCATAGTGGACATATCTACGGTATAATCAAGGTTTACCTTTTCTCCATCTTTATGATCTTTTTCTTCTTTTGGCTGTTTATAATCCACCTTTAATTGGTTGACTTCTATGCCCTTATAGATTTTTTCATAACGCTTCGCAAATTCATCCGCACTGATTTCTTTCTTTGTCTCAGGTGACAGATACTCGTACATTTTCTTAAAATCCTGTTTATTCCAAAGCTTCGTGTATGCCGCAAAGCGATCTTCTGGACTTGGCTCATCCGAGCATCCGGCCAGGAACAATACGCTCATCAACAATAAGCTGGAAACTAAAACTAGTTTCTTCATGATTTCCTCCCAATGAATAGTTAGAATGGTATACATATAGTTTATCAAAATATTAGGGGAATGGGGGAATTTGTATGACCAATTTCTTCATTTTGCTAATTTACCATGTTTTTTCTAAAGCAAAAGTCCTGTACATAGTGTACAGAACTCTTTACTAAAGCATTCTTTTTTTTCGGCTTTTCTTCTCTTGCAACCATTTTTTCAAGAAGAAAAAACCCATGACGCCCGAAATGATGAGACCGCTTGTCGTTACAATGACAGCTATCCATTCGTATAAGGTGTAATCCATATATGCTTTCCAAGGTAATTTCCCTTTCCAATCTTCAATATATAGATTCATTCCGAATATCCCGGAGATAACCGTATAAATCGTTAGTATTTGCAAAAGATAATTACTGCTTTTCCCAGCCAATTTATCCTGATTTTGATAAAGGTAGGAAAGGGTCTCCTTCACTTCTTTGTAGAGTGGAGCTATCCTGAAGGTTTCATCCGTTTTTTTGAATAGCTCTTTACCGATAGCCGTACTATTGACTTCAGTAAATAAATATTTTGCAGAAAACTCAGTGATCATGAAAATCAGCATTTCCGTATCCGACTGATCTTTTTCTACATCTATCTGGGAATTCTCATGAGCCAATTTGAGCAGTACGATCTTATAATAGAAGAAAAGCAACACTGTATAAAAGTGCTGGCCATACATTTCGCTTGCCAGTTCCTGTTCCAGTTTACTTGTTGCTTTCGTGACACACGCAAAATGATACATGCTTGTTACATAATAGGTTTCCTTGCCCCACCTGTCATATACTCTTTCTTGATAATACTTTTCAATATAATCAGGGTTTAGTGCCCCTATATATGGCGCTCCATCATTGTCATATCCGTTCAGCTCGCTGATCCGGAATAAGTCATTTTTAGATATATCACGATTCTCAGGGAATGCAATATAACTGATTACGTACATTCTTTCATCGATGAAGAAGGGTAAACTGCCAAAATAGGTCGGGTCCGCCTGATCTTCATCCATATATTTTTCCATTGGCGGCAATAGTTCATTAAAGATGAAATCCTTCACCTGTTCATACTGATTTTCCCTACAGCCGACTTTCGTTTTCTCTTCGTCATCGGCAATCGGTTCGAGGATTCGGAATGTATCGCCAAAATAGAGCACATCATTATAGGAAAGTCCTTCAGGTAACGTAACACGAAGATTCATCATGCCAATATGAAATGGGCATATAAAAATATCTATAGAGTTAATAATAAATGGGGTATTTAGATAGGGAGATTCGAAGGTACATTCAATATCCAGTTTTTTCGTAAAACGGCGCAAGCCTTCCTTCTGTTGTGCGTTACCTGGAAATAATATCGGCTCGATGTAAGGCATAAAATACTTTTCCAATTTACGGTGTGAAACTTTATGGCCACCGTAAAATTGATTTTGTTGTTCCATATCTTTCAAGTTCAAAAAAACGAAATTGTCATCAAACAACTTTTCGACAAACTTTTCAATCATATTTCCTTCAAGGGTAAACGGAAAGATGTATTGCTGGAAAGTTCGCTTCGTGGGATCATTCTTATTTACTTTCACATCCATAAAATATATTCCTCCGATTAAACTGGGATAAATCCAGGTTTAATTCATCTTGTTTCTTATATTTACCCATGTATATATAAACAAAACGAAACATATTATAGAAATAAAGTGGACATATTATCCAAGAAAAAAAGATCCCCCAAGCAAGCGCTCAGGGGCCATCGAAAAGAGTTCTCCAACTCTCTTCACTTTAGGGTACTAGAAACTGATGTTTCTAATGAAAAATCCGATATTCGGACCATTTTAGCATTTATTTTCAGTATGATAAAACACGGAATCCCTTCATATTTGGACTTTACGGCTTATTATTAACTTATTAATCCGGATATACAGTCGTTAACACATGAAAATATAACTATAGGAATAAACACAAGATCTCCTTACCATTTAATCCATCCTTTTATCATAAAAATCACGTTTTAAATAATGGAAAAAGGGTAAATAAAAAAAAGAAAAGGGGAGACATCATGAAAACCGATAGCAATAAGCAACACTTTAAATTTTTCGAGAGAACAAATAACTCTAAACCAAGCGAAAGAAAACAAATGAGCGATTTCGTCAAAAAAATGAAAATGAATGCTCAAAACTCTCATTTAAATGGTAAAAACTCATGACATATGGGATGTCATGAGTTTTTATCGTTTAAAGTGCGATTTCATTTCCCTGAAGGTTATGCCTCACACATTTTTTGATACCGATTACATTCAAAAAATGTTGGATTTTCTTCATGGAGGTTGCCTGATATTCATCTAAAATGGCAAACTCTTTAATATAAGCGATTTTTTCTTGTACATCTGTATCTATATGATCATGGCTGTATTCTTTTTCATTCGATTTTTTGCATGTGTACACCACGGCTTCACCAATTTTCCTGGTTGCCTCATCAAAGTAAAAAGAAAACACAATGGCACATTCTTCATCGTAAAAAGAGGGTTGAACTTTCATATTAATATCAATCATTAACCTTACACCTCTCCCCGTTTTGTTATTTACACTATAACAAAATTAATAAAAGGAAATAGGCGTTCCAAACTACCCTCACGGTTCTTCCACACCTACCAAATGGACCTTACACTCCCAATGCATAGATAATTATAACTACAGGAATATGCGCAAAAGAATAATCCATTGATAAGAAAAAAAAAACATCTTCAAATGAAGATGCTGAATGAGTGATTGGAAGCTTCATTACTTATTTATATAAACCTGGAAGTTCTGCGTAAAGGCCTGGTAATTCGCTTGGGACAATAACGAAAGCAGCGATGATAAGAAAAGATACGACTAATGCTTTAGTACTTTTTTTCATAGGTCATTCCTCCTTTTCTTCAAAAAAATATTGGTTAAAATAGAAATTAATTCTATAGTTATATTTAACCACATTTCTTTTAACCATATATTTCGACTAAAGAATCTATTTAATCAGTTAAGGACATGTACATACAGCTTTCACCGATTTTTCATAACAAAATATAACTCTAGGCATATTTCAAGGAGAATCAAAATGGATTTTTTTGCAGTTGGACAAAAGATCAAAGAGCTACGTAAACAAATCGGACTTTCCCAGGAAGAGTTGGCATCCGGCATTTGTACACAAGCCCAGATCAGTAAGATTGAAAAAGGCGATGTCTATCCATATGCATCCACTCTCTACTTAATTTCTCAACGTTTAGGCGTTGATGTAAACTATTTTTTCGATATTGGAATGACCCCTAGGCTGGATTACGTGGAAGAAGTGATTTATCAATTAAAAATAGCCAGAAGAACCCGAAATTATGAGGAAATGCAGCAAATTGTAAAGGCTGAGGAGAACAATCCTCTCTTTCTTCAGAATAAAAAGAATCATCAATTGATACTTTGGCACAAGGGGATATACGAATACGAAAAAAATAAAGATTTAGATAAAGCCATTGAATTTATTAATCAGGCCATCGCCATCACTCATACGACTGATAAAATTTATTCAGAACGGGAACTTGAAATCTTGAGTAGCCTAGGTGTAATGTATGTTGCCGAAGAACAATACGAAAATGCATTTGCCTTGTTAAGGAAAGCTTTAGATCACTTGAAAGCCCTGCCCTTTTTGACGGATAAAACGCTAAAGACACGTTTGTCCTATAATTTTGGCAGAGTGTTAACACGCCTGGTCCGATATGAGGAGTCCATTACCTGCTGCCAAGATGCCATAAAGTGGTGCCTCCAACATGATCAATTATATGCTTTAGCGGATTTACATTACCATTTAGGTTATAATTTTGAACTCGTAGGTAACTTTGATGAGGCAAAAGAGTACTTGGAAAAGTCAGCATTTCTCTTCACATTACAAAAAAATCATACCTTTGCTACATTCATCAACAAAAAGTTGGACAGTTGGAAGAATGAAATGAAAATAAACTAATTCCATATATTAAAGCCATTCCCCACGGGAATGGCTATTCCCATTCACAAGAATATGTAGAATCTATCACATATCAATTCCAAAACCTCTATTCTACATTTCAAATTCCAAGCCAAAATGAAGTATAATAAAGAGATGCTTCAAAAACCCACTTTTAAAAAAGGGTTCCGGCCCCTCATCACTTGGTTTCGTGAGTGTGAAGAGGATGAAGGATTCGTGGCATCGTTATCTTGAAGGCCAGTTATTCCTGTTTGGAAGGCTATATATCCGTACTGCTTATATTCATGAGGGTTTTTGACGATATTGACTTTTACAGGGTTTAAATGAATATACGGCTTGTGGCATTGATGATTTGTTCGATTAAATGGATGAAGATGCAAAGTGAACGGCCATGAAATAAGTCCAGCATGATGCATATGATGGCTAAAAAAAGGCATTGCGGCAATTGCTCGGGATGTAATATACACGTCAAATCCTCGGTTAACCGAGGCAATAATATGGTTATTAAAGTACTGATAGTTCATGATATACAAAATATAATTTTGGTTAACAGGGATTGACCCTGAAGGAGGAGAGTATGGAGCGGGAGTTGTTGTTAGTTGGGGAAAGGCTGGCGGAATTTTTGGAGGTCGGGAATCCGGAAGATTCGGACGTGGTGAATCAAGGGCTCCAGTTATACCGTCAGGGGCTTGTTGATATTAAAGAAGAAGCGGTAGATACGATTGTGGCCGAGGTACAGGATGAGACTCGCTTTAAGTCCAGGTTGAATCTTCTCTTCCCTCAGGATGGAAGCTGTACATGTGATTCAAGGTTCATTTGCCGGCATCAAATGGCCGTTTTCTTTTCTGCGTATTCAGAAAACGCTAGTGTTTCCGATTGGCTGAGTGAATGGAAAGCACCAAAAGATACCTCAACCGCCCAAGCACTTCAGCAAGTAAAACGGGCGAGTGAATTACTTAAACAAGCGGGGGAGAAATCCCTCATCTTAGATAAAAACTATCCTTCATGGAAGCAATTCGTGAATGCAACCTTTGCGGAACATGTCGAGCCCCATATAGGCGAGCCTACTTATATAATTGAAAACCATATACAAACATACTTTAAACGCCTTAGCTCTAAAGCTCCAATGGAAAGGGAATGGAAACTGCTTTATCATTTTGTTACGCAATTTTGCACGATGCAGCTGACACTGAGAATGATTCAGTTACATAAAAGTCAGCCGCAAACGATTCGGGTCTTTTATGCACTTGCTGTCGACCTAGCGGAAGAGCTGCATGAAACGGTACAGCCGCTTAGCCGGCAAGCCAGGCCCTTCGCCTTTGACCCCTTCGTTTTCAGCATCAAGGAAGATGTAGCTAAATTACTTGACGGAGTAGAAGGTCTAGAATATGAAAAGATCGATCTCTACCGGGAGATTTGGAGCTTCTTATTCTCCAATTCCTCATGGCGTAAAGAGGAACTGGAACGAATCAAGAAAGAACTTCCTGAGAAGTATATGGGCACAACTGAGAGGACGTCCTATTCCCTCGCAGCCATTCACCTTTCCCTTCTGGAGAATCAAGATAAACAAGCGATTGGACTTCTCCATGAATTGAAGAAGGAAGCCTGTCCATACATTTTTTATTGGCTGAATCTCCTGTCTGAATCAGACAATCGGTCACGGGCCATTCCTTTCATTGAATTCATCATCGCTAATGTCCAGGAGTTCCTTGCCGATTTATCCGATTATTATCAGCGGGTAGATTTCGTAAGGACCTTTACGACTTTAATCAGCAGTTGCTGTTATAAATTAAAACGGACCGATTTGCTAGAGAAATTCTACAGAGCCACCCTTCCGCACAGCTATTGGAACTATGCAAATTTCCTTTTTGAACAAGGACAATATAAAAAATGGGTGGAGATGCATATTTACTCAGAAATCAGCATTGACTTAATCAGCAGTGAATCCATCAAAGAAGTGGTCTCTAAAGAACCGGAACTAATCCTGCCCCTTTATTACCATGCGGTCCAGGAAAAAGTTTCCTTAAAAAACCGGCCTGCCTATAAGCAAGCTGTCCGTTATTTAAAAAGGATGCGCACCATCTATAAAAAGAGCAAAAAGGAAGACGTATTCGAACGTTATATTCTGTATGTGGCCGATTCAACCAAACGGCTTCGCGCTTTCCAAGAAGAACTAAAAAGGGGTAAGCTTATCGATGTTTAATCCAGGGAAATTAAAAATCAAAATAGCGGCTCTCGAAAACGGATCCTACGCCCTTGGTGCCGTCAATGAAGAGAATGCCTTCCTCAACACGAATTATATACGCAGGTTGCTATTCAATTGGGATGACGCAAGCTTTTATGGAACTAAAATGACTTCGGATACCATTGATGGAAATCCTGTATTCATTCTTGACGCTTGGGGACTCCTCAACTTTTTTGCGAAGGAAAGTTTCAACTCCTTCATAGAATGGGAATGGTCGGAGATATCCTCCCTTTGCCTGTCTGCTGCGCCTGTTCTTCATGAATCCATTGAAGCGGGGATCCCCGTACCGGATTTCACTAATCTTCAGTTGGACTCCATCGGCTGGAAGCTGCCGGAAGAGGTAGAGGAGGAATTCGTCCCTTCCTTTTGGGAAGAAGAAATATCTTTAGATCTCCCTTCACCAGAAGTGGAAACTAATCGGACTTTTATCGAGAAATGGTATAACGGTGCCGCTAATATGTATTTAAAAAACTACTCACCTATGCAGCATAAATGGAGTGAAGCCGTCGGGGCATTAAAGGATTCAAGACTTTCCCCCGAAGAATTGCAGGCCTTTTTTGACAAAGACAGCTGGCAGGAATGGCTTGGGACCCAGCCCGATCCCAAACCATTCACTATAGGCCTCCGTTTGACTGAGCCTCCGGATGGTAATGGGCCCTGGGTACTTGATGTTACCCTTCGTTCCAAAAGGGATGAGAATATCATCGAAACCTATACAGGAAAAAAACTGCCGCGCGGCTGGAATAAGTATGCAAGTGAAGTGGTGCGTGCTACGAAACGCTGGCAACTCGTCGTGCCATGGCTTGGAGAGAATGGACGTCTAAAAAGGGAGATTTCGGAAACGGATGCATGGGAATTCTTGACCGACGCAAGCGAAAAACTCCTGTTTCTTGGCGTCGAAATTCTCCTTCCATCCTGGTGGCTTGCCTTGAAGGAGTCTTCTTTGAAGGTGAAGGCGAAAGTAAAGAGCCAATCGAACCGCGGCCCGTCTTATGTCGGGTTAAAAGCTTTAATGGACTTTGATTGGCGGTTCTCTTTAAATGGAAAAGAGCTCACTGAGGCGGAGTTCGAGGAGCTCGTCGATGAAAAAAGGCGGCTTGTTTTCATCCGCGGTCAATGGGTCAAGCTTGACCCCGCTTTCATTAAACAAATTCAGGAGCTGATGGAAACAGCTAATGAAAAAGGAATCCAACTGACTGACTTGCTGCAGCAGGAACTGTTGAACGGCGTAAATGAAGATGACGATAGTGATTCTGAAAACGACGAAATGCTCCGAATTCAATTTGAATTGAACCAGGAGCTTCGTAAAATGGTGGGAAGACTCAGGGAAACCAAAAACATCTCCATCCTGCCCGTCCCTAATGCACTTCAAGGTGATTTACGCCCCTATCAAAAACTGGGCATGAGCTGGCTCCTTTTTTTAAGGGAGCATGGCTTTGGTGCTTGTCTAGCTGACGATATGGGGCTTGGAAAAACAGTCCAGATGATAGCCTACCTCCTTCATGTAAAAGACAAAGAAGGAGCCAGTAAAGAGCTGCCCACTGCCCATATGGACGAACAAAAGAGTGAACCGATCATTGTTGATGAGGATAGTAACGCAGAGAGCTGCGAAGAGGCTGAGGTCAATACCGCTACATGCGAATCGGTCTCTGTACAATCGTCGCTCATCGTATGCCCAACATCCGTCCTAGGCAACTGGCAAAAGGAATTGGAGAAATTCGCACCAACACTAAAAGTTCACCTTCACTACGGGTCTAATCGGGCTAAAGGTGAAGCATTTGCTAAAATAGCAGTGGATCATGATATTGTCTTAACATCATATGGCCTTACCCACCAAGATGCAGCTGAACTATCCTCCATCCATTGGAGCAGCGTGATCCTTGATGAAGCACAAAACATCAAGAATGCCCAAACAAAGCAATCCAAAGCGGTCCGCAAGCTAAATGGCAGGCATCATATTGCCTTATCGGGTACGCCAATGGAAAACCGTTTAAGTGAGCTATGGGCGATTTTCGATTTCATAAATAAAGGGTATCTTGGAACGCTAGGACAGTTTCAGGAAAAATATGTGGCAACCATTGAACGTGATGAACAGAAGGATAAAATTAAGGAATTACAGCGTTTGATACAGCCATTTTTGCTCCGCCGTACAAAACGCGATAAAGAAGTCGCCCTTAATCTGCCGGATAAGCAAGAACAAAAGGAATTCGTACCGCTTACCACCGAGCAAGCATCGTTGTATGAACAACTGATCAAAGATACATTCACTGATATCGAACAACTGTCGGCCTTCGAAAGAAAAGGCATCATCCTGCAGATGCTGAATAAGCTAAAGCAACTTTGCAATCACCCGGCTCTTTACTTAAAAGAGATGGAAAAGGAAAACATCATGAAGGCGCCTAACCGTTCTGGCAAACTCGAGAAGCTGACTGAGCTTGTCGATGCTGTCCGCGAACAGGATGAAAGCTGTCTCATTTTCACTCAATATATTGGTATGGGCAATATGATGAAGGAATTGTTGGAAAAACGGTATGGCTTTGAAGTGCCATTCCTGAACGGGAGTGCGAACAAGAAGCAGCGTGATGATATGATCACTCGATTCCAAGATGGGGAATTCCCTGTCTTTATCCTGTCGTTGAAAGCAGGCGGCACGGGGCTGAATCTAACAGAAGCAAACCACGTGATTCACTATGATCGCTGGTGGAACCCAGCTGTTGAAAATCAAGCAACCGACCGTGCATATCGAATTGGACAACAGCGTTTCGTTCATGTTCATAAGCTAATTTGCACAGGGACACTGGAAGAAAAAATTGACCAGATGCTTGACAAAAAGCAAGCCCTGAACGACGAGATCATCAGCAGTGACAACTGGATCACCGAACTTTCCACAGAGGAAATCAAGGACTTGGTTGCTCTTCAATAATATTCTCACACTCAAAAATCCGCTCTCACGATACGAAGTTGAATGAGGGCATGCTAGCTTATCAAGACATAAGAAAATAAAGGAGAATACATATTCGATATGTATTCTCCTTTTTATTCAAAAAGCACCGGTTAATGCTGCAAAAATGACCTCAGTTACTTCATTTTCCAAACTCTGAAAACCTTTCACTGGTATATAACTTTCCCTGTCCGCCCATACTTAAGTAGCCATCCACCATCGATCTAAATCTGTTCAAATAAGTCTGTATCTTTAAAGTGTCGCTCATCATTTTTCCCGAACGTTGAAAGAGGCACTTTATCATGGAAACCATAGCCTAAGAACCACCGGTAAGCCATATTTGTTTCAACTCCTTCGATCGTTTTACGCATGGAACGAATACCGAAGTTATATTGAATGAATGTCAGTTTAACTAAAATAACTGGATCAATACTTGTGCTTCCTACCTCTGAATACATATCTTTCACCAAGTCATATTGTTTGAGAAGTCAATGGCGGCCTCCATTTTTCGAACCAAATGGTCGCTGGCACCAGTTGATCTAAAGTAATCATTTCAAGTTGATCTCGCTGAATGGAATCATGTTTCGAAAGCATCGTCATCACTTCAAGTTTTAATACTTCCATTTTAAAACAAAAAAGACTGTAGGCAAAAGGAGATTTTAATTTTATAACAAAGTTGATTGGAACGGGTGTGCGAGACTCCTGCGGGAAAAGCGCGTCTAGGGGAGACCCCGCAGGCGCAAGCCGAGGGCGGACCGCCCGCGGAAAGCGAGTGCCCTACGTTCCAATCAACGTTCAAATTGTACAAGCCATAAAAAAACTGTAGTCAAGTTCGAACTCAGATGTCATTTTCTGTTTCAAAAAATCGATTTCACCATATAGAGTGCCGTAATCCAGATGATGATTGCAGAGATTTTATTTAATATTCCAAGGAATTTGCCTGATGCATCAACCTTTTTCAACAACCTTCCCGCAAAACATAATCCATGGAACCAGCACCATGACACAACGATGCATGTTCCCGTGAAAATCACTTTATCCATTCCTGAATAAACAAGTGAGCTCGAACCGATTACACCTATCGTATCCAAGATTGCATGTGGATTCAGTAATGATACTGATAAGGTAAATACAATTTGTTTTTTGGTGGACATTTGCATAGTTTGAGCGTCCGACTGTGGGTTCGCTTTGGCAGACCAAATTTGAAAACCCATATACAATAAAAAAATGACTCCGAATATGATTAATGTAAGACGCAGCCAATCATATTGCATGACAATCAACGAAACACCCAAAATAGCTAACAGGATGAGCACTGTATCACAAATGGCAGCTGTGATCGTTGCAGGCAATGCTTTTTTTAAGGTCGGTTGGATTGCACCTTGATTAAAAATAAATACATTTTGCACTCCTAATGGAAGTATCAGCCCCAATGCCAATAATAATCCATGAAAAAATGGTCCCATACGAATACTTCCCTCCATTCACATTCAGTATAATGAAAAAGACAAAGGAATTGACCCTCCATTTGGTTGGTATTCAACCCAACCAATTTATAATGAATTTAGAACATGAAAGGGGTGGTTTTCGTATGTTTATCGACTGGAGGCCAAACCGGCCGTCGAGCATATCACTACACCAACAAATAGTAGATTGGATGAAACAACAAATTACACAAGGGGAATGGCCGGTTGCGACCAAGCTTCCATCACAACGCTCATTAGCCGATTCTTTTGGCGTAAACCGAAGTACCATCATTACAGCTATGGATGAATTGATTGCGGACGGATTATTAGAAACTAGGGTTGGATCTGGCACATTCGTTTCGAATAACACATGGAATGTGCTCGTCTCTAGCAAACAGCCCGACTGGAAAAACTATGTCCGCAATGGCCTTCATGAACCTAATTTAAAAACGATTCAGGACATTAATCAGCATGAAACGGACTCTGCCATCATCAGATTGGGCACCGGTGAACTTTCTCCAACTCTATTGCCTACTAAAAAAATCGAAAAGTCTTTGCAATCCACTTCTTTTGACGCCCACTCATTAGGTTATTCTGAACCCAAGGGTGATAAGAGGCTACGCCAAAGTATAAGTGTTTATTTAGAAACAAAAGGAATCAACGCTAGCCCAGGCTCCCTCATGATCGTTTCTGGCGGGCTTCAAGCACTCCAGTTGATTTCAGTTGGTTTACTTCAAAAGGGCTCAATGGTTTTACATGAATCCCCTTCCTATTTAAATTCTGTTCATCCCTTTCAATCTGCGGGGATGGACTTAGTAGGTTTATCAAAACAAGGCCGGGAAAGTATTCCGACACAAATAAAGCGCATCAATGGAAGGAAGAAAGCGTCACTGTTTTATACTGTTCCAACGTTTAACAATCCAACCAATACTACATGGACTAAAGAAGAAAGACTAAACCTCTTATCCACATGCAAAAAAGAACAGATTCCGATTATTGAAGATGACGTATATAGTGACTTGTGGTTTGAAAAGAGACCACCGCTACCTATAAAATCCCTTGATACAGATGGCCTTGTATTGCACATTGGCAGTATGTCCAAAACATTGAGCCCCGGATTGCCCATCGGATGGATTGCTGGTCCAATAACTGTGATTGAACGTTTAGCAGATATTAAAATGCAAATGGATTACGGTTCAAGTGCACTGTCTCAACACCTTGTCGCAGAATGGTTAGAAAGTGGTCAATATACAAAGCATTTAGAGTGGCTAAGGCATCAGTTGATAGTACGTAGAGATTTTACATTATCTCTTCTCAATCAATATTTTAAGGGACTTGCAGAATGGCAAATACCTCAAGGCGGATTTTATATATGGGTAAAGTTATGTAAACCAATTGTGAATCAAAGCCTTTTCAAGCAAGCGATAAAGGAGAATCTTCTCCTTAATCCGGGGTACATATATGAACCAAATAACAATACGCATCTACGGCTTTCATATTCATACGCCTCGGAGGAACAATTAGCTTATGGTATCCAAACCCTCTCAAAGATCATTCGGCGGTTGATTTGATACATGACATCATCGTGTTGAGACATTGATGGAGCTGCCTTGGCAGCCCCATTCTTATTGAACTGAACAATCTGAGTGGGTAAAGAAGTTGTCGAATTACGTTTCACTTAACGAAAGTCACCTGCCTAAGAAAGTTAAAGAGGATATCACGGGGTAGCGGCCTTCCTTTTTACATTCCACTCTTTCGGTTGGATGATGAAAAAAGAATGGTGATTTCCATGATTGATCATAATATGATCGAGGATTGCGGTAAGCGCCTCACCCTTATTCTGCTGATATTCATCTGAACTTTCCTCAATGGTGATTTTTTCCTGGTGGGGGTCATAATTAATAGATGTTTTAGCACCCTTTTCAAAAAAAGAAAGGGTAACCTCCTGACATAGGGGATAATCCTGATAGGGTGAATCCGAGCGGGGCTCCTTTTCAAATGGAGAATTGACGTGCTGAAGTGCATCAAAAAAACTTGGTTTTGTAAGATTTGACCTGTGGCTTCCTATTTCTTCAAATTTCACTGTAATTCCACGACTATATACCTTTTTGCTCGATTTCTTCTTATAAATCATAGACATCCTCCTTTTTTCTGATTCTTTATACCTAATTCCTTTATCTTTCACCAAATACCTGCTAGATAATAAAAATAATTCCCCACTAATAGATTTCCATATTAGCACAGTGAAAACACAGGAAACTACACCTAAAGAATTATACTTCAAATCCATAATCCGGAAAAAAAAGCCCTCTTGGATAAGAGGACTCATACTGAAGACAAATTTGAATAAAGCGAGTTTGCCTTCAGTTTTTTCTTTAAAAAAGTTCCAATCAACGTTCGAATTACACAAACCCTCAAAAAAACTATCGGTAAAATCAATTATGTCTACAAACTGCAGCCCTCTTGGATAAGAGGGCTGTTTTTGGTCATTTTTTTGCTTTATTGATGTTAAAGGATTTCTTCGATTCATTTCCTGCAAGATCTGTCACCTTAAATTCAAACTTGTTGTTGCCTGATTTAAGCGGCAATTCCAAATCCTCTATCTTCTTCTTATAGGCACGCATTTTATATGGTTCCTTGAATTCATTATAGAAAACTTCGCTTCCGTTTAGATAAAGGCGGATTTCATCGAAATTATCTTCTACCGTCACATCCACTTTTGGATTTTTGCCTTTGACTCCCACAGTTGCCGGTACACCTTTTACTTTTAAACCTGGCTTTGTTGCATCGACCATAATCGTCCGTTTAAAGGAAACCGTGTTATCCCATTTGTCCGTTGCTTTAACCGTAAAGTTTTGGACGCCATCTTCAAACTTCTTTTCATAAGTGAATTCATATTTATTATTCGTTTTGTTATACGTTACAGGGACCGTTTTATCATCGATTTTAAATTCTTTGATTTCCGACGCTTCTTCAATATCTCCTGTTATTTTGATTTTATTTTTATTGTTCACGCTTAAGGCCTCAGGACTTTTGATCTTTACAGCTGGTGCATGATTATCGATTGGAGCTGAATCATTAGCTAATTCAGTTTCAGCCGTTTTTTCATTACCTGCATAGTCAATTGCCACTACCTGAACCTTTTCCCCTTTTACATCAGGTAGAGTGAATTGTTTCGCATTCGCTGGAAGCGGCTCTTCCATTATGGATGCTCCATCGACTTGTACATCGTAATAGGCAAGTCCTGAACCATTCAAATTATCCTTACCTTGGATGGTTAATACATTACCTTTTTTCGAAATCTTGACTGTCGGCTTTACCGTATCGATTTTGATAGGCATTTTAAACGTCTGCCATTTTGCACCCTCGTAATCTATCATCGCTTTGATTTCAAAATAATAGACCCCATCCTTAGCGAGTGCATTATTGATTTTACCGTCCCATTTACGGGCTGGATTAATTGTGTATGCAGACCCTTTTCCACCATCATAATAGTCCTTTCGCACATTATTCTCCGTGCGAATTTTCCGGACTGATTTGTTCTCACCATTCAATATATTGAACTCTGCCTTTTTCGCATTTCTCAAGAATGATAGGACCGGCACGAAGTCATCCTGTGCTCCATCGCCATTGGGGGAAATCGCAATATTTTTTCCATTAAATGTTTTTCCTGCAGGGTCATAGCCAAGATAAGTGAAATCTTTCCCTGCTGTCGATACTCCTCCTGCCCTGCCATAGAAAGACTCTTTATCATATATAGTGCCATCCAGGATCGGTGCCTTGTCCCATTTCCCTTTAAACCCTACATACGGTACATGCAGTTCCGGATGAGTGTCAGCTGGATCCTTCAATGAAATGAACCCTTCAACAAAATATCCATTTGGGAAGACCTTGTCAATGTCTACAAGAGTCTGAAGGTCATCTCCAAGCACCTTTGCATTGGATATGTCCACTTTCACTTCGAATGTAACCGATTTTTTTGCAGGTACGGTAATCTTATTTGTATTTCTATTATTGATTTTAATTGAAGCGTCCTTAATTTCCTGTGCTTCTAACTGGTTAGCGGAATAACCCAGTTGTCCCTGGATTGCATAGTCTGTTTGGATATTTCCTTTTACATCATATTTGACTGCTTTGTTGCTGAAGTTTTCAACCTTTAAAGTAAACGCGAACTTATTGCCGATCTCCTTCATTGCAACCTTCGCTTCTTTCGTGAATGCCTCCGTCACGACAGCTGGTGTGGACAATGCGGCTTGCAGCTGCATGACTCCAGCTCCTTGCCTGCGAGGCGAGTAAGGGTTATCCCAGTCAAGGGCCTTATTTACGACACCCTGATCCGTTAATGGTTTTGAAGTATTCATCATCAGGTTCTTAGCCAAATTTGCCCGGGCAAATCCATCTAATTTAAAGTCTTTATCCACTCTTTCAAGAACCAGTGCAGAGCCGCCGGAAACATGTGGTGCAGCCATCGAAGTACCGCTCATCATACCATATTCATCATTGTTCAACGTCGAATAAATTTGTCCGCCTGGAGCAGTGATTTCCGGTTTGAAGTCCAGGTTCGGTGCGACTCCCCATGAACTGAATGAGCTCATTTTTCCTGCTTCTGGATTTACAGCTTTTGTTTTATCACCATTAAAGGTAATCTTCACCTTTTCTCCATCCATTAAGGCCGTTTTCAGCTTTGCACCATCCGATTTCAACATAAACAGCTGCGGAATGGTGATGCTTGGATCTGTAGCCATGGAGATATATCCGTCAGCATTATTGAAAATAATCACGCCAGCCGCTCCTGCTGCCTGGGCATTTTGCGCTTTTTCTATAAAAGAAAGCGTGCCGCGCTCGATGAGGGCGAATTTTCCTTTTACATCCACTTTGGAAAGCTCCCCTGGCGTCCCAAGACCTGCAGCGACCAAGTCATATGTTTTATCCTTTAATGCATTGGGATGTACGCTTGAGGCCGACATGAACGGCGCTTTTCCTGCTTGCCCGTTTATATCATATGTCGCCGCATCCAAATCCATATAGTTATTCTCGACCGATGCAACTTGTACCGAATCATAAGCAAGTCCAGGTGAACCTGAAACTCCAATATCCGGGTTCGAGGCTGACGGGTTTGCAAATCCATTTCCAAAGTGAGCCGAGTTTCCTGCTGAAATCGACATGAGAATCCCATTATCAACAGCTCTAGATACCGCCTGCTGCTCAGGATCTTCTGCTGATACAAAACCTGCAGTGGAACCAAGGCTCATATTCAGCACATCTGCCCCAAGGATGATTGCATCGTCAATTGCCTTAATATATATATCGCCCCAAGTTGTTTGCATGGCGGGATCATTTCCGAAGACCTTCAATGCTAGCAGCTGGGCTTCAGGAGCAACCCCTTTAATGCCGCCATTCTCTTCATCCCCATTGGCGCCAGCGGTTCCTGCTACATGCATTCCATGCATGGAGGCCCCTTCACCAAGGTCAAGGATTTCTTCATTTTCATCCATGTAATTGTATCCATAAGGTACCTTCGCCGTATAATAGTTGCCTAATAGATGGCTAGATTCCTTTATTCCGCTAATTTCACTTTCAGTCAGTTCTGCCTTATTCTCGTCGTTTAGGACCATATCACGGTGTGATGGGTCGATTCCAGTATCGATAATCCCGACGACCATCCCTTCGCCTTTATATCCATATTCCCGCCAAGCTTCCTGGGCTTGGACAAGTTCTTTACTATAAAGCATCTCGGGTTTTTCTACAGGACGTTCATATTCATTCGCTATATGTACCTCAGCAACTTCAGGCATGGCTTCCACCTTTTTGATTTCACCATACTGAAGTTCACCACTGAACCCATTGACGACTGTCGTAAAGCTTTCAAGTTCCTTGAAAGCTATTTTTTTCGCTTTCACCTTTTTTTTCAATTTCTTCTGGTTAGCCAGCTTTTCAGACTTTAATTGTTGTTTCTTACTTTTCGATAACTGTTTAAATAGCTTACCCTCTTTGGAAGCTATTTCTATCGCAGGCGCTTCCTTCATCTCTACGATGACCCTGACCTTCTCGTTACTTTTATAATTCTTTCCCATATCGTTTTTCTTCAACTTCAGGATATTCTGCTTATTTTTCTTCCCTTCACCAGAGCCGCTCGGTGAATTCGGAAGCTGGGCAGCGGAAACGCTTGCAGTAAACACTAATAGAAAGATTGCTAGAATGGACAAGCTACGTTTAATCAATGAACTTTTCCCCCTCTAAAATAATGAATATTTGGAATTTTCTTACTGAGTATAAAAGTATCACAACTTTTGGGGTGATTTTAAGAGATAATAGTCACTATTTCCCTATTTAGAACTAGGATATTGTCATTATTTTTCATATATTAATAGATTCACAAGATAATCGACAAAAAGATGGTGATGTTAAAACTAACATCACCCATTTACTTCTAGTTTTTCATTCTTGGATCCAAAGCATCGCGCAGTCCATCACCCATTAAGTTAAAGCCGAGGACAGTTAGCATAATCGCAAGACCAGGAAACAGCACCGTCCATGGTGCCTGAATGATAAATGACCTCGAATCGGCAAGCATTTTACCCCACTCTGGTGCCGGCGGTTGAGCACCGAGACCAAGGAACCCGAGTGCTGCACACTCAATGATGGCGGTGGCAATCGCCAAAGTACCTTGAACGATGATGGGTGCAAGGCTGTTCGGAAGGACGTGGTGAAGTAGAATCCTGCCATCCCCCATTCCTATTGCCTTGGCAGCTGTTACATATTCCTCTTCTTTCACCGTTAAAACTCTCGAACGCAAAAGCCTCCCGAATATCGGGATGTTGACGATGGCAATGGCAATGAGTGCATTGCGAAGAGAAGGCCCCAAAACGGCCACTACGGCAATGGCAAGCAATATACTTGGGAATGCCAGAATGATGTCAAAGACCCTCGATATGATTGTATCTATCCACTTACCGTAATACCCGGCAATGATTCCAAAAAAAGATCCAACCACGACAGACCCTGCTACAGATAAAAAGCCGACTCCTATTGATATGCGCGAGCCATAAATGACCCTGCTCAAAATATCACGGCCAAATTCATCCGTTCCAAACCAGTGTTCCGCAGACGGCGCCAAATGTTTGTCACTTAGCTTTTGCCCCTCAAATGAATAGGGTGCTATAAGCGGCGCGAAGATGGCGATTAAGATGAAAAATAAAACAATCCCCATACCAACAAGGGCTACCTTATTTTTCTTAAAGCTTTTCCATCCTTCCTTCCAGGGAGAGATGACTTTTTCCTCTGTTTCTTTAGGAGGAAGGATTGGCGATGTATTCGTTGCAATTTCAGGCATGAGTTTCCCTCCCTATTTATACTTAATCCTAGGATCGATCGCTGCATACAACAAGTCCACAACAAGATTAATCATGACAAACAAAAAGGCGATGACCAGAATTCCGGACTGTATGACCGGATAATCCCGGGATAGTATTGCATCATAAATATATGTACCGATACCTGGCCATCCAAAAATGTTTTCCGTTAAAATGGCGCCGCCTAAAAGTAATCCTGTCTGCAGGCCGATAACCGTCACCACTGGAATTAATGCATTCTTGAAGGAGTGCTTGTAAACGACCCAAAACATTCTCATTCCCTTAGCACGGGCTGTACGGATGAAATCCGACCTCATAACCTCCAGCATGGACGAACGTGTCATCCTTGCAATAATGGCCATCGGAATGGTCGCAAGCGCAATTCCTGGCAAAATGAGATGTTTGATCACTTCAAAAAACTGATCCACCCTGCCAGCAATGAGTGTATCCATCAAATACAAGCCCGTTATGGCCGCAACGGGATCCCTGATATTATCCCGCCCTGTCGTCGGAAGTAAATCCCATTGAATTGAAATGATGTATTGCTCCATTAATCCCAGCCAGAATATAGGCATGGACAACCCAATCAATGCAATCACCATGGCTACATAATCAAACCATGAGTTTTGGAACCATGCTGATATTATCCCTGCATTTACACCAATGACCACTGCGATGATCATGGCGATCAATGCAAGCTCAATAGTGGCCATTAGGTATGGCCCGATTTCTTCGGAAACCGGACTATTCGTTTTTAACGATACACCCAGGTCACCCTTTAGCAGGCCAGATAAATAATCCCAAAATTGAATGAACCAAGGTTTATCCAAACCGAGTTCCTTTGTCATTGCCGCAACTGCCTCTTTTGTTGCTTGCTGTCCTAAAATTACTTGTGCTGGATTTCCAGGGATCGCCCGAATCATCATGAATACAATAAATGCCATTCCGAGTAACACTGGAATGAGAGATCCTAAACGTCGTACGGTATAGGAAAACAAAACAATCACCCGCCTTTTAAATAAGGGTCCTTCGAAGCGCCCTCGATCATTTTGAAATGCATTCCATAACAAAACCGGGCAGCATGCATAAATCCATACTCCCCGATTCGTACGGTTAATTCTCTATAGACACGTTAACTAAAGATTGAGAACCGGTTGGATGCGGAACGAATCCTTTTATTGTCTTAGTTCCAGCAAGTTGTGGTAAAGAGTGTACAAGTGGAACCCATGGTGCTTCTTCATGAATGATTTCCTGAGCTTTTCCGTATAACTCATTACGCTTGGCTTCATCAGCAGTGGACTGAGCTTCGATCAATAGCTTATGGACTTCCTCGTTTGCATAACGGGCATAGTTGTTGGAGCCGATATTATCTTTATCCAATAATGTGTAAAGAAAGTTATCCGCATCTCCATTATCGCCTGTCCAGCCTAGCATGAAAGATTGAGCTTCACCAGCCTGCACTTTCTCTAAGTATGCAGCCCATTCATAGGAAACGATATTTGCTTCAATGCCTACTTGTTTTAAGCTTGCCTGAATGGCTTCAGCCACTTTTTGACCATCTGGCATATATGGACGTGGTACCGGCATTGCCCAAAGGTCCATTTTGAACCCATCTTCTAGTCCAGCCTTTTTAAGTAATTCCTTAGCTTTTTCTACATCGTAGTCATAGTCTTCAATGTTGTCATTGTAGCCAGAAACAGATGGCGGCATTGGATTCTTGGCAGGCTCTGCTGTGCCTTCGTAAAAGTTATCAATGATTTCTTTTTTGTTAATTAGGTGAGAGATGGCTTGGCGTACTTCCTTTTTGTCGAATGGTGCTTTTTCAACATTGAATGCAAAGTAGCCGACATTCATGGATGGACGTTCGAATATTTGTAGTTTGTCATCCCCTGTTACTTTGCTTATATCACTTGGATTTAACCCGTCCATTAGATCAACTTCACCTTTGATTACAGCATTTAAACGTGCGGAGTTATCTTTAATGACTTTAAACGTGATTCCATCAAGCTTTGGCAGTCCATCTTGCCAATAATCATCATTTTTCACCACTTCAATCGTATCGCCTGGTTTCCATGATTTGAATTTGAATGGACCTGTTCCAGAAGGATTCTTACCGAAATTGTCTGCATCTTTTTCAAAGCCAGTTGGACTTGCTATGGCAAATGTAGGCATCGCAATGTTCTTCAAGAATGGTGCCTGCGGACGATTTAACGTGAATTCCACTGTATTATCATCAATGGCTTTTACCTCTTTGATAACATGACCTTCATCACCTTCAAAGCCGCCAAACATAGAGGCATAGTATGCAAATTTAGCTTCATCCTTACTTTGTGCCCAGCGCTGAAAGTTTTTAACAACTGCTTCTGCATTGAAATCCGAGCCATCATGGAACTTGATGCCGGTTTTCAATTTGAATGTATATGTCTTTGCGTCATCTGAAACTTTCCATGATTCTGCAAGACCTGGCTTTATTTCCGTATTATCTTCCCCGTATTTTACAAGTGTTTCAAAAACCTGCTGTGTGACGATAAATGATTCACCATCCGTTACTATAGCGGGATCTAGTGAAACTGCATCGCCGCCTTTACCGTAAATCAAAACGCCCCCTTTCGCTTCATTTGATCCCCCTTTATCATCATCTTTCTCTTTTGATGTAGACGAGGAGCATCCTGCAAGTGCAAGTGAGAGCGCCAGGATAGTAGTCAACAATAAAGCCAATGTCTTCTTCATATTCTTCCCCCTTTACTTTTTTAAAAATTTATGTGTACGTTAAATGTCAATTGTATAAATGACAAGCAACGTAGTGACCGGGTTTATGCTCATGCAAGACGGGTTTTACTGATTTGCACTCTGCCATGGCCTGTGGGCATCTCGTATGGAAGGGACAACCGCTTGGCGGGTTAGATGGGCTTGGAACATCACCCTGCAGGATTACCCTATCCCCTTTGTATTCCACATCCGGGATGGGCACGGCTGATAGTAAAGCCTGTGTATATGGATGAAGCGGATCTTCATAAAGTCCTTCACTTTCCGTCAATTCAACGATATGTCCAAGATACATGACACCGACACGGTCGGAGATATGCCTCACCACTCCAAGATCATGGGCAATGAAAAGGTAAGTCAAATCAAAATCTTCCTGCAAATCCTGCAGGAGGTTCAAAACCTGGGCCTGAATCGACACATCCAGTGCAGATACCGGCTCATCGGCAATGATCAGCTTTGGGTTTACCGCAAGTGCCCTGGCGATGCCAATGCGCTGCCGCTGGCCCCCACTGAATTGATGCGGATACCTTTTAGCATGGTAACTGCTTAAGCCAACAACCTTAAGAAGTTCCTGCACACGTGCCTTACGCGCCTTTTTATCTTTAACCCCATGAACGATGAGCGGTTCCTCCAATATTTTTTCAATAGTATGCCTGGGATTGAGGGAAGCGAATGGGTCCTGGAAGACCATCTGCATTTCACGGCGCATCTTTCTCATTTCACGGGAAGATAAAGCCGTCAGGTCCTTTCCTTCGAAATAAACATTCCCTTCGCTCGGCTCAAGCAATCGAAGCAATAATCTTCCCGTCGTCGACTTTCCGCAACCGCTTTCACCGACAAGACCTAAGGTTTCCCCTTTATAAATGGAAAAAGACAAACCATCAACTGCCTTGACCTCTCCGATGGTCTTTCCGAGAACCCCTCCTTTGATTGGAAAATGCTTCTTTAGGTTTTCTACCTTAACCAATGTTTGATTCATGCAAGGCAGCCCCTTTCCCATCTTCATACAGCCAGCAGCGAACATGCCTGCCCTCATCAAATTTCAAAAGAGACGGGTTTTCATTTACACATTGCTCCATGGCATGGGAGCACCGGGGGGCAAACTGGCACCCGAGGTTGCTTGTCCCGGGTTTTGGCACATTGCCCGGTATCGAGTAAAGGCGATCTTTCTTTATTCGCATATCGGGAATCGACTGAAGTAAACCGACCGTATAAGGATGCTTAGGATTTTGGAAAATCGTTTGCACATTTCCTTCCTCTATCACCTTGCCGGCATACATGACAATGACACGTTCACACATTTGCGCCACAACGCCAAGATCATGGGTAATCATCATGATTGCCGTGTCTGTTTCTTTATTTAAATTCTTCATTAACTCTAGGATTTGTGCCTGGATCGTCACATCCAAAGCCGTTGTCGGTTCATCGGCTATAAGGAGTTTCGGCTCGCAAATCATGGCCATTGCTATCATGACCCTTTGTCTCATTCCACCCGAAAGCTGATGCGGATATTCTTTGAGCAATTCCTCGGCACGGCCAAGCCCAACCAGCTTCAACATTTCCACCGCTCTATGTCGGGCCTGTTTTTTGTTCCATTTTTTATGTATCCGAAGCGTCTCAACCAACTGCTCTCCAATAGTAAACACAGGATTCAAGCTTGTCATCGGTTCCTGAAATATCATCGCTATGTCATTCCCGCGAATCTTTCTCATTTTCGCTTCAGAGGCATTTGCGATATTCTCCCCTTTAAAGAGGATTTCTCCCTCCACCTTACCAGCAGGTGAAGAAACCAGACCCATGATGGATAAAGAAGTTACGCTTTTTCCGCATCCTGATTCTCCTACAATCCCTAAAACTTCACCAGGATTGACGTGAAAATCGATTGAATTTACGACAGGAATCACCCCATCGTCAGTACGAAAACTGGTTCGCAGCCCATTCACCTTAATAATTGGTTCATCCATCAAATCACTTCCTATATATAACTTTTTTTCCATTACATTATTTGGTTTATTATTGCATCAAAATTAAAATTTTACAATATATTTTCTAAAAATTCTAATTTAACAGAATATTTTTTTATTTTTTATATACTCACATTTTGGCATAAAAAAAGACTGCTTATTTGCAGTCTATGAAAGAGGGGAATCAGAAAACTTGATTCCAAATGAGGGTAAATCGGAGTTTCCAGCGAGGAAAAAGCTATATTTGCTTTGGGGAAGTAAGGGATGAAAATGAACTTATACTACAGTCAAGCTTTACAGAAGTTTTTTCGTCATCGGAATATTTTATGCTTTGTTCAAGTGCTGAAATTCGTTGCATTAATTTTTCATTATGTTCGTATAAATACTTGTTTTGTGTTTTCAGTTGAGTAAGCATCAAATTAATCTGTACTAATTCATATTCATTATTCGAAGTTTTCACATGGGTCTTCGCCACATGACGGATCAAATCACTTATGAGTTCTTCCATCCGCTTTTTCTCATGCATTGTCTAAAAGCGAGCTTGCTCCTGCCCGGAGGCAAGCTTTATTTCCTTTACTCATGCTCGACCTCCACGTAAGACTATAAGCCAATATGTTCAAAATCCTTGGGTTTAATATCGTTTTGTTTAGATGCGATGAATTGAACCCTCTCGGCGACCACTTCAGTAACATATACATTTTTACCCTCTTGATTTTCGTATCTCCTTGTCTGTATTCTGCCTGTGATACCGATTAAGGCACCCTTTTTACAGTACTGAGCAGTATTTTCAGCAGACCTTTTCCATATGATGCACTGTACAAAGTCCGCCTCATATTCACCAACAGTATTACGGAAGTTCCGGTTGACTGCTAACGTTATATTGGAAACAGCCTTGCCGTCTGGTGTGTATCTTAATTCGGGATCCTTCGTAAGCCTGCCGACGAGGGTAACTTGGTTAATCATTTTTTCACTCCTTCCTCTTTAATATGCTTTTATCATACTCGTTCTACCTTCGAATAAAAAATGAAGGAAATGGCATTATTCCACCCTTTTCCTTCTTAAAAAACCGTTTGAATTGATGTAAAATCAATTTTTTTCGATTAAAATCAAGTAATAAACGCATAGTTAACAAAATTTAATATTTTGCAAATTTTTATTCTATCCTGCATAATTTAGACAATTGCTGGGTTTTCATTTCATTAAGGGACTATCTTTTAGTATGATATAATTACCTTTAAAAGGATTAATCGACATGAACCATTCCAGATAAAATAAAATTCACGTTTAAGAAGGGGCTTTTATCACTCTTCTGGCAAGAAATGGAGGAATTAGATGAAATCATTTAAATTAATTTCGTTGCAAATTGTTACTGAGAATTTACAATTGATTGATATTGTATTAACAGATGGACTAATAATAAATAAAGAAAACGATGCTAGAACATGGTTACTGGAAGCCTTTGTAGAAGAAAAGCATTTCAAAGAGCTTGAACCCTCACTCCCCAATATAGACGGAGAGGTTTATATCCAGGCCGTCATTACCAAAAAGGACAATGAACCGGCATTGTTTCACACTGTTTTACGCACCATAAGAAAAGTAGGCAACCATTATAGCCTATTATTCCTTGGTCACATCCAAAAAACGCGTAGCAAATATGCTGAACTTCTTCTTGAAGATTTAGTCCAAAAAGGTCTCGTCGGCGATGAATTAATAAATGAGTTTAAGCAAAAAATCCGTTCAAAGCCTAAATTAGCTACGAATAAATAACCCCCCCTTTATTTCCCTAATCGAATATACACAAAAAAGACTGACTTAGACGAATAAGGATGATAATCCTCTTCTTAACTAAGCCAGTCTTTTTCAATCTGTGCTAATTACTTATTGTCGTCGTGTTTCTTGTCAATCAAGTCATTTGCATCATTATTGTCATTGTCATTGTCATTATCATTATCATTATCAATCACATCATTATTATCATCATTCAAGTCGTTATTATCCGTGCCGTTGTTATCCTTTACACCATTTTTATCCTTATCTATGATGTTGTTATTATCTTCTGGTGCGGGTTTGTTGTCATTATCCTTATCATTCGTTCCACATCCAGCAAGGAACATAATAGATAATAAAGATCCCCCAATTAGTGCAAAAATTCTTTTCTTCATTTTTGGCAACCTCCTTTCCTTCTTTATCATTAGTTATTTTGCCCGAATGAGAAAATAACTTGCGTCCTATTTTTAATTTTAAAAAGGAAGGAAATACACTTACCTCATATTTATTGGAATTTAATCATTAAAAAATGCCGGACATATAAAAATGTCCGGCATTCAAAGGGAGAATGGAAAGGGTCTAATTAAAAAAGCCCAGGCAGTACTCTTTAATATATACACCGCTGCACGATTCCTTAAACCACTTTTAAAAATATAGTCATATTAGTCCATTTTCTTTCCCCGAAAATGAATGCACTTCTTATTTGTCACCAAAGGCAAACATGATTTCGGCTTCACATGCTACTTCTCCGTCTACCGTTGCCACTGCTTTCCCTTTACCCATTGAGCCTCTCATACGCACTATTTCTACTTCCAGGCGCAGTTGATCACCTGGTTTTACTTGCTTTTTAAAGCGGCAATTATCAATTCCAGCAAAAAATGCAAGCCGTCCTTTATATTCTTCTTGTTTCAAAACCGCTACAGCGCCAACTTGCGCTAAAGCCTCTACAATTAAAACACCAGGCATAACTGGGTAATCCGGAAAATGACCATTAAAGAATTCTTCATTAGCTGAGACATTCTTCAAACCTACCGCTCTTTTCCCTTCATCTATTTCTATGATCCGGTCCACTAATAAGAATGGGTAACGATGCGGAATAATTTCCTTTATTTGTGTGATATCAAGCATTTTTGTTCCTCCTATGATTTAAATATTTCTAACATAACGTTAACTCGCCCCTGCCATAAAGACAGAGGCGTAGTTGCTATGTAATATAAATCCGTTAACGACAGCAACTACCTCAATGGAACTACGCATCCTTGTTCACTATATCAATAATATGGGTCCATGTGGATTTTTGGAAAACATCCATTGCATGTCCTCCCCCGATCACACTGTATCCTATAAGTGCCCCGGATAACACAGCAATGAAAATCAATCCGATAACAATGAGTAAACGAAGCCAAATTGGCAAAAGACGGACCTTGATTCTACGATTCGGTTTCGTCTCAACTTCCTTTATCTCTTCTTCAATTTGTTGTCTCATTACACGATTTTGTTCCATATAGAATGTGAAAGCTCCTTTTTCTAAGAAAACTCGCCGACTGATTCCCCCCATACTCCAGAAAATAGGCAGCTATGGACAAACGATTCTCTTTGATATGAATTCATTATAACCGATTTGCTATAATTCCGCAGGGAGACATTTTATTTTCCCCGATAACTTAACGGATTCCATTGATTAATCCGCTCATTTGATCAGCCATCGTTACAGCCCGGGATTGAAATTGATAAGACCGCTGAACATTGATAAGATCCGTCATTTCTTTGGAAAGATCGACATTTGAGGACTCCAGAGTTCCTTGACGGATAGCTATTTGGTTGCGGGAATCCCCTGTTAATGCGGTCATGATATCGTCATCAGTTACACCCAATTCATTGATGTTTCCGGGCAGGCCAAGTAAATTTCCGCCTAGCCGCTCAAGAAATTGCGGCTTCTTTATCGAGACGATGCCGAGCCCAAAACTCTTTTTTCCGTATTCTTCCGTATCGACCGTCAAAAAACCATTTTTCGAAATCTTAATGTCTCTAACATTTCCGTCAATAAGGATCGGGTCACCATTTTCATCAAGCACCTGATGTCCAGCAGAGGTAACGAGCACCATTTGGTCCTGATCATTCGCATTTGGAGATAAATAAAAGGCGCCATCCCTTGTAAGCCTTGTATTAACCCCTTTACCGTCCTGAACGCTTACGGTGAAGAATTGGTCTTCACTAGTGAATGCAGCATCAAGATTACGGTCCGTAGTCTTTAAGGACCCCTGTGAAAGCACCAATTGAGACTGGCTTATCTTAGCACCTGTTCCCTGCCTTATGCCAGGTGTGGTCAACCTTCCTTTTTCCTTGGTCTCACTCGGTTGATTATTGAAACTCTGGGTCAGTAAGTCATTGAAGCTCGTTTGGGTCTTTTTGTAGGCAGTCGAGTCCACATTAGAGATATTATTACTTATTTGATCGATTTTACTTTGAAGCTGGTTCAGCGTATTTGTCGCTGTCATCATGGTACGATTCATGTATATTCCCCTTACATGTCCAAATTTCCAAAGGCGGTTTTATGCTAATGTTCAATTAAAGCCTGCCAACTTCATTGACCGCTTTATCCAAACTTTTATCATAGGCTTGGAGAACCTTCTGACTCGCTTCAAAAGAGCGGTATGCCGACATCATTTCTGTCATCGTTCTCGATTGGTCGACATTAGAGCCTTCAAGGAACCCTTGCTTAGTAGAAAAACCGACCCCTTCAGACGTGTATGCGCTAGGTAACTTCCCATCATTCACAGCCTTATAAAAGCCTTCCCCATCCTTAATGAGCTGTGATGATGGATCATCTGAATAACCGATGCCGAGACGTGCCGTTTGAACATTCCCTTCTAAAATAACACCGTTTTCCGTTACGGTGAACTGATCGCTATCAAGCTGGATTCGATTATTATTTTCATTCAATACATAATGACCGGCAGGTGTAGTCAGATAACCTTGTCCATCTAGAGTGAAACTGCCGTTGCGCGTATAACGGATGCCAACATCACCATCCTGAACAGTAAAAAACACCGACCCTCGCAGACCGGTTTCTTCATTGATCGGAAGGTTTTCATCGGCCAAGGAAATATCTGTATTAAGCTCGGTTTCCTCCAATGTACCCTGGGTAAATAAAGGATTTGCCTCCTGTACGTAAACCCCAGTACTGAGCCCCCCGACCTGGGATAATTCAGGCAAATTCAATTTATTCTCCGCAGGAACCGTTTTGCCTTCTATGTTGCTGATAAGCATTTCCGGAAAAGACCTTACACTCATTTGATCTGCTTTATACCCTGTTGTATTCGCATTGGACATATTGTTTGTGAGCAATTCTGTGCGCCTTTGCTGTGTAAGCATCCCGGAAGCAGCTGTATAAAAACCTCTTAACATCCTCTTCACTCCTCATTCTACATAACTTATCCCGTTCAATTTCTCATATTTATCTTATCGGTCATGAACGTCAGTATCTTAAGGAAAGGACTAGCATTAGGCAGAAGAATTTATATGTATCGTAGGCTAGGTCAGATTTAAAGGAATGGTGTTAAATTCTCGACTAAAAGAAGAGGGCCTATTGCTCATCAGTACTAGAACTGCACGCACTTTCACTATGCCTCATGTTTGTCTGAACCTTAGACCCCTATCTTATGATGCAGATTTCCATCCGCTTTTTAGTTGAATTTGTGCCGTGGCAATTTATCCATATTATCAAGCATGATTCCAGTTCCAATCGCTACACAATCCATCGGGTGTTCGGCAACGAGTACTGGGACCTTAAGCTCTTCAGCGAGGAGTAAATCAATCCCGTGAAGCAACGCTCCCCCGCCTGTTAAAATGACGCCGCGATCGATGATATCAGCAGAAAGTTCAGGCGGTGTCCGCTCAAGTACGCTTTTTGCAGCTTGTACAATGATTGAAACCTGCTCACGAAGAGCTTCCTCAATTTCTTCCGAATTGACCGAAATGGTTCTAGGTAATCCTGATACCATATCTCGTCCACGAATATCGATGACTTCATTACGGGAACCAGGGAAGACTGTTGCAACCTGAATTTTAATGTTTTCCGCTGTACGTTCACCAATCAGAAGCTTATACTTCCGCTTGATATAATGTAAAATTTCATTATCGAATTTGTCACCGGCCATTTTAATGGAAGAAGATGTAACGATATCCCCCATTGAAAGGACGGCAATATCCGTTGTACCCCCGCCAATGTCCACGACCATATTGCCGCTTGGTTGAAAAATATCCATGCCGGCACCGATTGCAGCCACTTTTGGTTCTTCTTCAAGGAATACTTTCTTCCCTCCGCTTTTTTCAGCAGCTTCTTTAATCGCCTTTTGTTCGACACTTGTTATGTTCGTCGGGCAGCAGATCAAAATTCTAGGCTTTGAAAGGAAGCCTTTCACATTCAATGTATTGATAAAATGCTTAAGCATCGATTCTGTTACATCAAAATCCGCAATGACCCCGTCTTTTAATGGACGAATTGCGATGATGTTTCCTGGAGTACGGCCTACCATTTTACGAGCTTCTTCCCCGACAGCAAGAACACGGTTCGTATTCTTATCAATCGCTACTACCGAAGGCTCATTTAACACAATTCCTTTACCTTTGACATGTATAAGAACATTGGCTGTTCCAAGATCTATCCCAATATCTCTAGCAAACATTTCTTAAATCCTCCTTGAATATCCTCACATATAACCTACTTCTGTCCTAATTGTTTATTTTACCATATTGCATTGGCACAAGTAAGTATGAATTATAAATAAACACTAGTACTGACTATTTTTACCTCTTTTTCCAATATGTAAAAAAATCCGATGCCTTATGTACTATCTTCGGTCTTTCCCCACAAAAAAATTCCGGCAAGGAACCGCAGTCAAGGTTAAGAAAAAAGCTGACACAATTCCATGTCTCTTTATTCATCCCCTGATTGCTGGATTCGCTTCCAAATGCCGGAATGATATCACAAAGATTATTTGACGATTTCTTCTTCTCTTTCCGATCGTTTATATTTTAACTTTGTCGCTTCTCCACCTCGAAGGTGACGAATGGATTTGTGATAATCCAATATATCCTTCACTTCGTTAGCCAAATCAGGATTAATTTCTGGCAGCCTCTCAGTTAAGTCTTTATGAACTGTGCTTTTAGAGACTCCGAACTCTTTTGCAATGACGCGGACTGTTTTTCTAGTTTCCACGATATACTTTCCTATCTTGATAGTTCTTTCTTTGATGTAATCGTGCACACCACTCGACCTCCCCAAATTGGATGTGAGAAGTGTGAAATGAGATTCGTATTTTTCGAATCGAATACCGCTGCCCTATAAACAATGAAAGATAGAATTATTCACCTATTAGATAATTTGTAATAAACGATTCCTCACCTCAAACACTCTCTTTGCATGGTTTATAACATCTTATTAGCTTGGTTAAGAATATATGCCTAATGGGACAGGAGGTTTGGATTTATTTCTGATTTTCAACTGTTTATTTTCCTTAAGAACAAATTATTTCCCGAGAAATTTGTCGGAAATTCAAATGTTTCAGCATATCGGCCAATATTTCCTCGAAAATCGAGTAGGAGGAGGCGCCTAGCCTCCGACCTCTCACACCACCGTACGTACCGTTCGGTATACGGCGGTTCAG